>JAFGKQ010000134.1 GCA_016928495.1 Candidatus Fermentibacterales bacterium | reverse complement strand
GCTGTTCCAGCGCCAGTCTGAGGGCTTCCCGGGCTATCGCCTGCTCGACCACCAGCTCCATGAGAGCCTGGGGTATGGTCGTGGGGCGTATCATCTTGTTTCTGACCCTGTTACGGAGATCCGCCTCGTCAAGCTCGAAGGGCACCCATCTCATCACGTTGTCCAGCCCGGCGCTGGCGAAGACGTTCGAGACGCTGTAGCTCATTCCCAGGTTGGCCGAGACGGTCCTGTTGAAGACCGGGCCGTTCTCGCTGTCGAACACGCTGAAGACGTCCGTGGTGGCGCCCCCTATGTCGACACCCATGACCCTGATGCCCTCCTTGCGGGCAACCGTCTCTATCAGCTTGCCCACGGCCCCCGGGGTGGGCATGATGGGCACGTTGATCCAGTCGGCATCCACCCAGTGTCCGGTCCATTGCATCAGCTTGGCATAGCCGGGAGCCTGTGCCATCACATGCTCCATGAACAGCTCGTGTATGGCATCGCGGGCTGGACGGAGGTTCTCCTTCTCCAGTACGGGCCTGATGTTGGGCACTACCTTCAGCGCGGTCATCTCACCCAGCTCGCGGCTGACCTCCGAGGTGGCGTCCTTGTTGCCAGCGTAGATCACCGGCAGGTCGTAGCCGACTCCGAACCTCGGCTTGGGATCGGCGGCGCGTATCACCTCGGCCAGCTCGACGACGTGTTCAACGGTGCCTCCGTCTATTCCACCGGAGAGCAGGATCATGTCGGGGCGCAGACGACGGATGTCCGAGACCTTCTCGTGGAAGAGCCTCCCGTCGTTCGAGGCCACCACGTCCATGACTATGGCCCCGGCCCCGAGAGCCGCTCTCTGAGCGCTCTCACCGGTCATGGACTTGACCACGCCGGCCACCGTCATCTGCAGGCCGCCCCCGGCCGAGGAGGTGGACACATAGATGTCCACGCCGCGCGTGGGGTCGTCGGTGACCAGTATACCGGTCTTCTCGTCGTCGAGGAGCTGCCTGCTCTCCAGGTCCTCGATCTCGGCGACGGCGTTGATCACCCCCTTGGTCACGTCCTCCGCGGGGGCCTCGACGGTGGTGGGGGCCTCACCCCTGCGTATCAGGCGGAACTCGCCGTCCCGCTTCTCGATGAGGATCGCCTTGGTCGTCGTGCTTCCGCAGTCCGTTGCCAGGATCCTGGCAATCTCCTTGGTGGCCAAACAGATCTCCCTTCAGACAAGAACGCGCGAGGACGGGTCCGAACGGCGCGGGGCCCGGCATCAGGTCCCGGGCGGGCTCGGGTCCTTCCCGTCACCGGCCTCGTTCTCCGGGAAGCCGCGGCGAAGGAACGAAGGAAGGATGCCCCGGAGACGCCGAGCCCGGCGCCCGCGCGCGCTCCGGCGGATCTCCCTCGATTCCGCTCGCCTCGTACCGTCCCGCGAGCTTTCCTCTTCTATGGCGACCAGGAGCCTTTCCACGTTCTCCCGGTCTTCTATCATGCGAACAAAGGCGTAGTAGTCCCGAGACGACACGACCAGCGAGACCAGAGGGTTCATGAAGATCAGGAGCTGGTTGCCCAGGAAGGAAAGCGGCTTCATGGACTCGAGGAAGATGAGCGCGGGAACCGTGAGCTGGCGCTCCACTATCTTCGCCGCGATCTTCCCGATGAGCGGACCGAAATCCTCCGGTCCCTCATCCTCGTTCCGGGGGAGAAGGTCGGGCATCCCCGGACCCACTCCCGATCCTGGCCCTGATGAACTCAAGGACTTCCTTCCTGTTGCCAGCCCCGAACTGAACCGAGATGCCTCTGAACTTCGCCAGCCTCGTCGGGTGCGGGAAGGGAGAGAGAAGCACGCCCCGGCGATCCGCGGAGATGCTGCGTATCTCTCTCCAGGTCTTCCTCTCCTCCCCGAAGATGCTCTTCTTGACCACCTTCTCGTTATCGAGGAGGTAGTGATGCGGAAGGTAGAAGCTCCACATCGCGAGGAAGAGCACGCTGGCCCCGAAGAACCCCCACCAGGTGTTCTCCATGGCCAGAGCTGCCCCCAACGCGCTGCCGAGGATTATAAGAGTGAGCGCGACTGCCGCCAGCGGCCTCTCGGCCGCCGGGTGGGCGGTCCAACTCAGCGAGGCTCCCCCCTCCGCGCTCAGCCGGCTTCTCCTCCGGCTTCCTCCCGCGCGAGTCTCTCGGCCTCGACCGTGAGCACCACATCGAGGTCCCTGGCTGCCCTGACCTCGTCCAGCCTCAGCACGGGGGTGTTCACCGGGGCATCGGTGACGAGCCCCGGCTCCTCATCCACCTCCCTGGCGATGGAGAGCATCGCCTCGACGAACGCGTCGAGGCTCTCGAGGCTCTCCGTCTCCGTTGGCTCCACCATCAGCGCCTCATGGACTATGAGAGGGAAGTAGACGGTCGGCGCATGGAGCCCGTAGTCCAGGAGTCTCTTCGCCATGTCCAGCGTCTTCACGCCTCTGGCCGCCTGCCTGTCCCCCGAGAGCACGAACTCGTGCATGCAGTGCCTGCCCTCGACGGCGTAGGGCAGCTCGAAGCGCTCGCGAAGCCTGGCCCTGAGGTAGTTGGCGTTCAGTACAGCGTTCTCGCTGACTTCCCTCAGGCCCTCCGCGCCCAGCGAGCGTATATACGCCCAGGCCTTGTAGAGCACGCCTATCTGACCGTGCCACGCGAGCATCCGCCCGATGCCGGTCGCCCTCTCCGCGAGCTCGTAGCTCCCGTCTTCCCTCCTTCTCACGCAGGGACCGGGGAGGAAGGGCGCAAGACCCGGGATGCAGGCAACGGGCCCCGAGCCGGGTCCTCCGCCGCCGTGCGGTGTCGAGAACGTCTTGTGCAGGTTCAGGTGGCAGACGTCGAACCCCATATCGCCCGGTCGGGCTATCCCCATGAGGGCATTCATGTTGGCGCCGTCCATATAGACGAGCCCGCCCGCCCCGTGCACCACCGCGGCTATCTCCTCGATCCTCGATTCGAAGATCCCCAGGGTGTTGGGGTTCGTGAGCATCAGGCCTGCGGTCCTCGGGCCTACCTTCGAGGCGAGGTCCTCCACGTCGACCTCTCCCCGTTCGTTGCTGCCGACGTTTATGACGTGCATGCCGGCGAGAGCGCAGCTTGCCGGGTTCGTGCCGTGAGCGGAGTCCGGCATGAGGATCTCCCGACGCTCGTCCTGGCCATTCTCGACGTGGTAGCTCCTTATCAGCAGAAGGCCCGTCAGCTCCCCCTGAGCCCCGGCGGCAGGCTGGAGCGTCACGGCCTCGAACCCCGTGATCTCGCAGAGGGCCTCGCCGAGCCTGTGCATTATCTCCAGGGTGCCCTGTACCGCATGGTCGGGAAGGGAGGGATGCAGCCCGCAGAGACCCGGGAGCCTGGCCAGGGTCTCGTGGAGCTTGGGGTTGTACTTCATCGTGCAGGAGCCCAGTGGGTACATGCCCCGCTCC
The DNA here is from genome assembly GCA_016928495.1 of Candidatus Fermentibacterales bacterium. Taxonomy (GTDB): domain Bacteria; phylum Fermentibacterota; class Fermentibacteria; order Fermentibacterales; family JAFGKQ01; genus JAFGKQ01. Next base: position 2,791 of record JAFGKQ010000134.1, on the reverse strand, counting down.
AGGTGGTAGTTCCTGACCGACACGGTTACGTAGTGGCGCATCACCTCGTTCTCGGTGACCTCCGGAAGCCCGATGGGGCCCTTTCTCAGGGCGGCTTCCGGGCCGAGGGCGGAGGCAGGGTCGACCGCGGGGACGTCCAGTGCGGGAAGCTCCGGGCCTCGCTTGCCCTGGCGGCTGTGCTCGAAGATGGTGCCCTTCACCGGGTATCACCCCCTTCGGCGATCAGCTCGCCGAAGGCCGCGACCAGCGCGTCGATCTCGGCTCGCGTTCTCTTCTCCGTCGCGGTCATGAGAAGCGCCCCGCTCCCGAGCCCGGGAACCGGGATCCCGGCCAGGTATCCCTGTTCCAGAAGCCGGTCCACGGCTGCCTCGGCGGGAATGGGGAGCTCCACGACGAACTCCCGGAAGAACGGGGAGTCGGGGAAGACCATCGAGACTCCGTCGAGTCCGGTCATGCCGGAGCAGAGGTAGTGGCTCTTCTGGAAGCAGTGCAGGGCGACCTCCCGGAACCCCGTCTCCCCCATGAGGGAGAGGTAGACGGAGGTGGCGAGGGCCATCAGAGCCTGGTTCGTGCAGATGTTGCTCGTGGCCTTCTCGCGCCTGATGTGCTGCTCCCGTGTCTGCAGCGTCATCACGTATCCCCTCTGGCCGGCCCTGTCCACGGTCGCACCGATGATGCGTCCCGGGAGCTTCCTTATCAGATCCCTCCGGGCCGCCATGAACCCCGCCCAGGGCCCGCCGTAGCACATGGGCATGCCCATGCTCTGGCCCTCGCCTGCTACAAGGTCCGCGCCACAGGCGCCGGGAGGCTCGAGCATGGCCATCGCCACGGGATCGGCGGCGACGATGAGCATGCCGCCGGCCTGATGGCACGTCTCCGAGAGCCCGCTCAGGTCCTCGATGACCCCGAAGTAGTTGGGCTGTTGAACGACGAGCGCCGCCAGGGAGCCGCCGGCCAGCTCGAGCAGCGCAGCGGTGTCGAGCCTGCCCGACTCGTCGAAGGGGACCTCGCAGAGCTCGAAGCCGGACCCGTGCATCATGTAGGTCCGCAGCACCTCGAGCCACCGCGGATTGAGCGAGCCTGCGACCAGGACCCTGCTGCTGCCCCTGGAGGAGCGCATGGCAACGAGGGCTGCCTCCGCGACTGACGAGGCCCCGTCGTACATGGAAGCATTGGCGACATCCATTCCGGTCAGCCTGGCTATCATCGTCTGGAACTCGTAGATGCACTGCAGCGTGCCCTGGCTGGCCTCGGCCTGGTAGGGGGTGTATGCGGTGTAGAACTCACTCCTGGACAGCACGTGGTCCACGGCGGCAGGGATGAAATGGTCGTAGGCGCCACCGCCGGCGAAGCAGACGGTCTCGGCACCCGAGTTGAGCGATGCGGCCCGCTCGAACTCACGGGTGACCTCCAGCTCGGAAGCCGGGGGGAGCATGCGCAGAGCGTCTTCGAGCCTGCAGGAGCGACAGGAGGAGGGTACGGACGCCAGCAGGTCCTCGATGCTCCCGACTCCGATGGCCCGGAGCATCCTGTCCCGCTCGGCAGGGCCGTTCGGTATGTAGCTGCCCAAGACTTCTCCTACTCGCCGAGGTGTTGCTTGTACTGCTCGGGAGTGAGAAGCTGCTCGAACGACTTCTCGTCCTCCGGGACGATGACCACGAGCCACCCCTGCTCGTAGGGGCTCTGGTTGACGAGCTCGGGGGATGACTGAAGCTTCTCGTTGACCCTCAAGACCTTCCCGTCGACCGGGGAGTAGAAGTCCTCGGCGGTCTTGACCGCCTCGATGCTGCCTATCGCCTCACCCTTCCTGACCCTCGCCTCGGCCTCGGGCAGCTCCACCATGACGATCTCGCCCATCTCTTCCTGGGCGTAGTCGGTGATCCCCATCGTTAGCTCGCCCTTGGCAAGGCGAGCCCACTCGTGGGTCTCCGTGAACCTGAGATCAGCGGGAACAGTGGCCACTTCTTCTCCTTCCATTGCGCCTTCGCGGGGGGCAACCTGCCTCGGGCCCACGGGTTCGACCCGCGCGCGGCCCTGCGGTCGTCCCTCCGGCGGGACAGCCGGCGCGCAGCTAGCGCCGGCTACCTTCCTTGTAGAACGGTGTCCTGACTATCCTGACCGGCAATCTCTTGCCGTGGCGGACCTCCGCCTCCAGCACGGTGTCCTTCTTGTGGAACCCCGTCTCGACGTAGGCCATCCCCACGCCGGTGCCCACGGACGGGCCGAGGGTCCCGCTCGTCACGCTGCCGACCTTCCTGTCGCCGGAGTAGAGGCTGTCTCCGTGCCTGGCAAAGCCCCGGCCCTCCACGAGGAACCCGGAGAGCTGGCTCGAGACGCCTTCCTCCTTCTGGCGAAGCAGGATCTCCCTGCTGATGAAGTCCTTGTCGGTGGCCAGCTTGACCACCCACCCGAGCCTGGCTTCCATCGGCGTGGTCGTGTGGTCTATGTCGTTTCCGTACAAAGCGTAACCCATCTCGAGCCGGAGCGTGTCGCGAGCGCCGAGCCCGACCGGGATCATGCCGAACGGCTTCCCGGCCTCCATTGCGGCGTACCAGACCTCGGGGCAATCCGCAGGTGCCAGGTAGAGCTCGAAGCCGTCCTCACCCGTATAGCCGGTGCGGGCTATCAGGGCGTCCTTGCCAAGAACCGTGCCCCTGGTGTGGTGGTAGAAGCCAATCGGCTCCAGATCGACATCGGTCAGCTTCTGCACGACCGCCTGCGCGTTCGGGCCCTGGATCGCTATGAGCCCGGTATCATCCGACTCGTTGGAGGTCTCCACCTCATGTGCGTC
>JAFGKQ010000133.1 GCA_016928495.1 Candidatus Fermentibacterales bacterium | reverse complement strand
GGCCGTGCTCGCGGGGATCGCTCTGGGCTCCAGGCTGGCTTCCCGGAGAGATCCAACGGAGCGGCGCGCCTTCCTGCTCCTCTGCGTGCTCGCGGTATGGCTCCCGGCATCCTCGAGCCTGCTCGGCCTGCTTGCCCCACTCGCCGAGCGGGCCTTCCCCCCGCAGAGCGTCGCAGGCGCGCTGCTCGGCAGGTTCGCCCCGGCCTTCCTGTTGATACTCCCTGCAAGCACCGCGTCAGGGGCCCTGTTCCCGACACTGGCCGGGCTCTACGGGCCGCGGGTCTCCCGCTCCGGGCGCAATGTCGGGAGGGCCTCAGCCGCCAACACGCTCGGAGCGGTTGCGGGCTGCGTGCTCACGACCTTCCTGATGCTCCCTCTGCTCGGGAGCAGGCTGGCCTTCTTCACCCTCACGGTGATGCTGGCCATAGCCCTGGTCGTGCTGTCGGGCCCACCGCTTCGAAGACGGCTGCTCGTTGCTCTGGCGGCCATCTGCATCGGCCTGGCCGTCTCCCTCATGGCCCGGTCCGGACCGCGGCTCCGGGCCGATCAGAGGCTTCTGTTCCTCTCCGAGTCGCCGGCCGGCAACGTGACCGTGGTGCAGAACAGGAACGCGCCCTCGGAGCTCGTGATAGACGTAGGAGGCAGTCAGGCCTCGACGACGACTCCGGAGGGCTGCCTCAAGAACAGGCTCATGGCCTACTATCCCATGCTCCTGCACGAGCACCCCTCCAGAGTGGCGGTGATCTGCTTCGGCACTGGGATAACGGCAGGCACGGCCTCCCTCTTCCCCTCGGCCGAGAGGCTCGACTGCATCGAGATAAACCGTGCCGTCATCGAGGCTTCCGGTCTGTTCGCTGCCCACAATCACGATGTTCTTGGACATCCGGGCACCAGTCTCATCATCGAGGACGGAAGGAACCATCTCCTGGGCAGCGAGGCGGAGTACGACGTGATCACCGAAGAGCCCATGCATCCGGCGCTTGCGGGGGTGGTCAGCCTCTACACGAGGGAGTACTACGAGCTGGGCCGTGACGCGCTCTCCGAGGGAGGGCTCATGACCCAGTGGATTCCCCTCTACTGCATGTCCGTAGAGGATTGCAGGATGGTAGCAAGGACCTTCATCGAGGTCTTCCCGGGAAGCAGCCTGTGGCTTCTGGGAAGGGACGCGATGCTCGTCGGATCGAAGGGAGAGCCGCCCGACCCGCTCTCGGTGATCGAGGCGCTCTCGGACAGCGCAATATCAGCCGATCTCAGGGCCTTCGGCCTCGACGACCCCGCGCTGTTGCTCTCCTGTCACCTCATGGGGCCGTCGCAGTTGGCGGACTACGCCGCCGGAGCGCCGGTCATCACCGACGACATGCCCGTGCTGGAGCACACCGCCCCCGCGGCTGTCTACGTTCCAGGCACTGTCGCAGCCAATATCGGAGAGATGCTCCAGTTCCGCTCCCCGCCTCCCGGCGCGGCGGCCCTCCCGGGGTTCGACGACGCATGGACCGCCGTGGGGCTGTTCTACCTCGCGGAGGCCTCCCGCGACACCATGAACCTGATGATCGAGGCGAACCTGCTGCAGCAGGCAGTCGAGACCTGCCCGCGCTTCCTGATGGCGAGGGCGAGGCTCTGCGCCTCCCTGCACCAGTCGGCCAGGATCCTGCTGGAGTCCGGAGAATCCGGAATGGCCTGGACGGCCCTGCTGTCGGCAGTCGAGGTATGGCCGGCGGACCCGCACGCGCTGACGGACCTGGCCGCCATGCTCAACGCCCAGGGCAGGTTCGATGAGGCCTACAGGGCATCGGGGCGCGCGCTGGAGCTGGAGCCCGGCGGCGTGGCTGCGCTCAGGGCACGCGGCAGAGCGGCGCTGGGGATGGGCCTGAGAGACGAGGCGGAAAGGGCGCTCACGACTGCAGACAGGCTCTGGGTCGACTAGAGAAGACCTCTAGTTCACCACGGCTACAGGCGCCTCATGGGCCAGGGAGTAGTGGCCGCTGGTGATCACCTGCGCGGACTCCTCCACCCCGTCGATGACGGACACGAGACCTCTTCCCCTGGCTCCCACCGTCACGTAGCACCAGTTGGCCTTGCCGTCCTCGCCTATCACGAAGACCATCTCCCTGTTGTCCCTGATCAGCACGGCCTCCTCCGGGATGACGAGCTGATCCGGGTAGGTGGCTATGACGATCTCGGCAGTGGCCGTCGCGCCCGGGCGCAGGTTGGGCATGCCGGGAATCTCGACGGTGACGAGGCCGGCCCGCATCGCCGGGTCGACGACGGGAGAGACGGACCTGACGCTGCCGACCACGACCGTGTCGCCGAGGGAAGGCAGGGTGACGTAGACCCTCTCCCCGGGCGAACAGAGTGCGAGCTGCCTCTCATCAAGGTCCAGCTCCAGCAACAGGTCGTCCGCGTCTATCACCGCGCCCAGCCTCGTGCCGGGATAGACCCTTACGCCCTGTCTCACGGCGATCTCGGAAACGACGCCGTCGAAGCCCGCCGTTACGGCGGCATTGCTGTACTGCGTCCTGGCCTGGGCCAGGGCCACCTCCGCATCCTGAAGACCAGAGGTCCTCCGCATCATTGAACTGACCTCGTCGGTGAGATCGCCAAGGTAGTTCTCCAGCTCGAACTCGTACAGCGCCTCGGCGCTCCTGTACTGGTTGTAGGCGCGATCGAGCAGCGCAGCCTGCTCTCCGGAGGCGATCCTGAAGAGCACCTCACCCTCCCGCACTGCCTGGCCCTCCCTCTCGGGCGCCTGGACGACCTGGCCCTGGATCTGCGACACCAGGTCCTGCTCCCTGACGGACGCGATCCTGCCGGTGCCGTCGATGACCTCGAAGAGCGTGTCCCTGGCGGCCACGGCGGCGGTCACGGGCAGGGGGGACGGCTCGAGCGTCTCCCGCTCCGCCTCCTCCTCCTGGCCGCAGCCGGCCAGAGGGGCGAGACACACGGCCAGGAAGAGGCAAGACAGGATTGCGGGGGCCCTCCTCGTTGACGATGACATCAGTCCTTGTTCCTCCTCTTCCGGGATGTTAGCTGTATCAGGGCGGGCAGAGATATCAGAACGAGCGGGGTGGAGATCGTCAGCCCGCAGACTACCGTGAAGGCAAGCGTTCCCCAGAGATCGTCGCTCCCCCTCCCGATCGGCCACAGGACGAGCGGGAGAAGCCCTACGATAGTGGTTGCGGTGGTCTGGAGAACGGGTCTCAGGCGCTCTTCCACGACCAGGTCCACGGCCGACCGCACGTCCACGCCCGCCCTCTTCTTCTTCACGTAGGAGTCTACGAGCAGTATCGAGTTATTGACTGCGATGCCGACCAGGAAGACGCTGCCGACGTAAGCCTGGGGGGTGAACACCTTGTCGAAGGCGTAGAACCCGGCCACGACGCCGACCAGCGCCAGGGGAATGGCGGCCAGGACGTAGAGCGGCGCCGAGAAGGACTCGAAGACGACCGCTGTCACGGCGAAGACGGCCAGTATGGCGGCTATCACGAGCAGATTCAGGTCCGTGTCGTCCTGCCTCTGCAGCCAGAAGGGCACGAAGGTCGTATCCTCGTAGACCCTGTAGCCGGGCGGCAGGCTGAGGTTGTCCAGCAGCGTTCTCCTGAACCTGGCAGCCATGCGCTCTGCGCCCATGAAGGTGTAGGAGACCGTCCTGAGGTACTCGCCGTTCTCCCGCTCCACCGCGCCCTGGACTGCCGCGGTGTCGATCCGGACGACGTCCGCAAGCCTCACCGAGCCACCTGTGGTCCGTATCCTGCTCTCCAGGATGTTGTCCAGTTGGGGGACCTCGTCACCCTCCACCCTGAAGCTGAGATCGAAGGTCTCTCCCCCGAGCTCCACCTCCCCGCCGTAGCCGCCGGGCAGGTTCCTGTAGAAGGCCGTGAGGACCTGAGCCGGGTTCATGCCCATGGAGGCCAGCTCCAGCCGGTCGAACACAACGCCCAGCTCATGTCTCTGCAGCATCCTGGGGTTCCAGTTCGTGTTGACCTCTGCCACCCTCGGGTGCCTCTCGATGGTGTGCCTCAGGCTCTCGGCGATCAGCTTCAGCCCCTGGTAGTCGTAGCCACGGAGCTCGATGGTCTGGACCATGCCGGCGCTCCTGGTGCTGCGGTAGTAGCCCTCGGGGCTGATCCCGCCGACCCAGATGATCTCTATGCCTCCGACCGTCGTCCCGACAGCGATGGCCTCCGCCTCGTACTGCAGGGCGAGCCCGGTCTCCGTGGCCTCCTCGCTGGCGCGGGCGGTCAGGTAGCAGCTCTCACCCATTATGTAGGTCCTGGTCGCCTCTATGCCTTCGCGGTCCGTGAGGACGTTCTCGAACTTCCTGGCAGTCTCGTCCACGTAGTCCTGAGGGGTTCCTGGAGGATAGCGGAACCACACGTCCACGCTCGTGCTCTCACGGAAGAAGGGCCACGTCTGACCCTTCTCCACCTTCGACACGAACACCCACACTGCGGCTCCGACGAGCAGGACGGCAAGGCTCACGGAGATCAGCGGCCTGT
>JAFGKQ010000132.1 GCA_016928495.1 Candidatus Fermentibacterales bacterium | reverse complement strand
GAGCCCTGTTCGGGTCTCGGTTCATACCACGGACGCATCTCTCAGGGGCCGGATGTTCGGCCATCAGCACGATCTGCCGGTGCTCGAGACGCTCGGAGAGCTCGTCCGGGGTGGGATCAGCGTGGACGCCCAGATCGTGGTCGTTCCCGGATGGAACGATGGGGCCAGGCTCCGGAGCACTCTGCAGGACCTGATCTCGCTGGCACCGGGCCTGCGTTCGGTCGGTGTCGTCCCGCTCGGTCTGACCTCTCACAGGAAGACCGACTCCGGGGTGTCTCCGCCCCTTCGCGGGCTGACGGGAGGGGAGGCGGAGGCCGCCCTGTGCCTCGTGGAGGAGTTCCAGAGGACGGCGCTGAATCGCATGGGAACCAGATGGGCATACGGGGCTGACGAGCTCTATCTGATCGCCGGAAGGGCAGTTCCTGGAATGGACCACTACGTCGACTGCCCGCAGGCCGAGAACGGCATTGGCCTGCTCGCGGCTCTCCTGGACGTTGCGGCGTCCAGAAGGGCAAGCGGCCGGGGCTGGAGCGGATCGGGAACCCTGGTCACGGGCAGCATGTGCCTGCCATTCCTCTCGGAGATCCTCGATGGAACGGGCTACGGCGTGGTGGGGGCGGAGAACTCGACCTTCGGCGAGAGCGTCGGGGTTGCGGGGCTGCTGGGCGGCTGGGATATTATCCGCCGGATAGGGTCGGCCGGAGAGGTAGAAGAGCCCGTCTGCCTCCCGGATGTGATGTTCAACAGGGAAGGCCTCAGCCTCGACGGCTTGACGGTCGGAGACATCGCAGACGCTGTCGGATGCAGGGTTGTTGCCGTCGAGGGCGGGCTTGAAGCCCTGACCTGAGCGGCCTGGCTCCGGGAAGGGACAGGATTTGCAGCAGGAGATCAGGAACATCCTCGCCAAGGCTGTCGAGAGCGGAGCCAGCGACATCCATCTCAAGGCCGGCTCGCCGCCCGTGGTCCGGGCCGCAGGCGCTCTGGGAGCCATGGGCGACCACGGCCCCCTGTCACGCGAGGACACCTTCAGGGTGGCCTTCGAGCTGATGGGCGAAGATCAGCGCGACAGGTTCCAGAGGAAGGGCGAGGTCGACTTCGCCATCAGCATCGAGGGCCTGGCCAGGTTCAGGGTCAACGTCTTCAGGTCGATGGGCACTGTCCAGCTCGCGGTGAGGGTGGTGCCCCTGGAGATCCCGCGCCTCGATGACCTGAACCTTCCCTCCAAGCTGGCCGACGTAGCCCTGCTGCGTAGCGGGCTCGTTCTCATCACCGGGCCGACCGGCTCGGGGAAGTCGACGACGATGGCGGCCATGACCGAGATCATCAACACCCGGAGGAACGCGCACATCGTCACCCTGGAGGACCCCATCGAGTTCCTCTTCTCCAGCAAGCTCTCCGTAGTGACCCAGCGCGAGATAGGGCAGGACACGGAGAGCATCTCATCCGCCCTGAACAGCGTCTTCCGCCAGGATCCCGACGTGATACTCATAGGAGAGATCAGGGACACGGAGACCCTGGAGACCGCCCTGGTCGCGGGAGAGACGGGGCACCTGGTGCTCGGGACCCTCCACACGAGCGGGGCAGCGGCGACGATCAGCAGGATAATCGACCTGTTCCCGTCCTATCAGCACAACCAGGTGCGGACGCAGCTCTCCGGCGTGCTTCAGGCCATCGTGTCTCTCAGGCTGCTTCCCCGCGTTGACCGGCCCGGCCTGATCCCTGCAACGGAGCTCCTCATCGCGACACCGCTCATAAGAGACCTCATACTCGAGCCGGGAAGGGAGCGCGAGCTGCCCGAAGCCATGGAGCGGTCCGCGTCCCAGTACGGCATGAGGACCCTCGACGGAGAGCTCGCAAGGCTGTTCCAGAAGGGCTACATCTCCGAGCAGGAGGCGCTTTCGACTGCCTCCAACCCTGGCGATCTGGCGCTGCGTCTCAGCGGCCTCGTCTGACCCATGAGCGACGACGGGCGCCAGACGAGCCCACTGCTCTTCCCCACCTCCCTTTCGATGGTGAACCTGGTGAACGCGGTCCTCAGGACGGCTTCCGCCTGCGAAGGCAGCGGTCAGGGAGTCGACGTTTCCGGCATAGAGGGCGTTTCCAACGTCATCTCGGATGCCAGGCTCATGGACCGGGCACTGAGGGCCGCCGTTGGTCTCGTTTCGGGCACCTCGACGGATGGAGGGCCCGTGAAAGTGAGGATGAGAACCTTTCAGCAGGGCGAGACAGTCTGTCTGGACCTCCTTCGGGACGGAGACTCCGGGCCGGTCCAGCCGAGTCCTCGCATCGAGGAGCTCTTCGCAGCTCTTGGCGGGTCCATCATGCCCATCGATCCTGACGGGACGTGCCGGGGCCTGCGTCTGCGCTTCGTGCGGGCCGAGACCGGCCGCTTCTCGGTCTGGCGCGGGTCCCGCGCCTCGTCGCCCATCGTCTTCAGCGCCTGCCCCGCCCGCTGCCAGCCGGCGCCTGCGGCCGGGCATGACGCTGACAGCGTCCCGGCATGTCCGGCCCTCCTGGACTCTTCACGCCCCTGCTGGTCCTTCGACAGCGAAACGAGGGGCTGCGCCCTCGTGCGTGACCGGGATGCCTGCGCGGAACCCTGCCTCTCGTGTCCCGTGTTCGCCATGGACGAAGCGCTCGTGCATGGCTTTCCAACGGTCGTGATGGTCGTCTCGAGCGACGAGTCCCTCCTCCACATGTCGCGATGCCTCTCGATCAGGGCGGGCTACGCGGTGCTTCCCATCAGCGAGGCAGCACGCTGCGCAAGCCTCGCCGAGAGGCTCGGACCGGACATCATACTCCTCGACGACTACCTGGAGGACGCAGAGGTCGAGGCGGTCGCCGGGGCGATAAGGAGCAACCCGTCGACCTCCCTGGTTCGGTTGCTCAGGGTCTCTTCCAGCTCCGCCAGCGCCGACCTCCGCAAGCCGATCGACGAGTCCACTCTGCTCTCCGCCGTGAACAGCGTGCTTGCCTCGAGCCGGGAGTGGGTCTCGAGGAACTGCGCCTTCAGGCCCGTTGTTGCCTTCTGGACCTCGCGCAGGGAGACAGGGTCGATGCTCAGCAGCCTGGTCCTCGAGGCCGGGGGAGTGCCGGTTCTGGCTCCGGGGCCCTTCGACCTGATCTCGACATGCGAGGCGATGCGACCGGACCTGGTGATCCTGCAGGGCTCCTACGGCAACTCCGATGCTGCCAGCCTTGCGGGGCTCCTCTCCTCCGACGGCAGGCTATCGGACGTTCCCCTGCTCCTCCTCGGGGGCGAGAGCGAGTGGCTGCGAGGACCGGGCGCCGTCCTGCCCGGCAACTCCCCGGCCGCTCTGATAGGCATCACGATCTCGAGGCTCCTCGGGCGCCTGGAGTCCTTTCCCCTTCCCGAGCTCCAGTGCGGCGACGATCGGGCGAGGCTGCTCGTTCAGGCCGCCTTCCTCGACAGGTTCGGCTGCGCCTGTCCCGAGTCGCCGGAGACGGCCTGCTCCCCGGAGCAGACCGGGACGCTCAGACTCCTGAGACGCGATGGAGGCGTTCTGCTCGAGATGCCTCTGCTCTCCTTCACTCTTCCCGCCTTCTGGGATGCCTTCAGCTCGCTCGGCAGGACCTGGAAGGAGGGAGGCTGAGCTGAACCAGATACCCGCATGGCTTGGCGGCCTGGTGGTCGTAGCTCTCCTGGTTCTCGCAGAAAGGTCCCGGCGAGTTGCCGCGTCCTGGAGGTCCAGGGCGCGCGAGCTGCGCTCCAGCCTGGACGACCTCTCCTCGCAGATCGAGTCGCTGGACAGCTTCAGGACCGAGCTCCTCGTGAGGATAGGCGCCGAGATCAGGGCGCCGTTGTCCTCGATCCGGAGCAGGGCGCAGTTGCTGGCCCAGCCGTTCCTGACCACAGAGGAGATCCACTCCGCCACGGAGGCCATGCGCGGAGACCTGGACAGGCTCGATCACTACCTGGACAGCCTGGGCGAGATACTCGAGCTGCACTCCATGGAGCTGGAATCCGGGCGTCCGCCTCTGCTCGAGAGAGGAGCCTCTCTCGCCCTGGACGAGGTGCTGATGGAGGCCATCCACGCTCTCGGCGGGCAGGTCTCCGCCAGGGGCCTCTCTCTCGCCGTCGCTTCCGACCGGGACGTGGCAGTCAGGGCCGATCGCGAGTACCTGACGAGGGCACTGGTCGAGCTGCTGTCGGATGCGATCGGGCACGCCGCCAGGGGGGAGGTGCTGCACGTAAGGGTGGTCGCCAGCGCCTCGTCCTCCAGGGCGAGGCTCGAGATCGGCTACACGGGTGAGCCTCATAGCGATGCATCGTCCTCCGCGCTTCCCGTTGCTCTTGCCAGGCAAATCGTCTCGGCACACGGAGGCATGCTATCATCGGGTGAGGGCCCTGGCCACTACTCGATAGAGCTGCTCACCGACTCCGCCGCCGGGAAGCAGGGGTGCTGAAGGGAGCCGAGCCCATGGACCGTTCCATCTTCAGGATGTACGACGTGAGGGGCGTTGCGGGAGCCGGCCTCGACGAGTCTACGGTCTTCATGCTCGGGAGAGAGCTCTCCCGGAGAGCCGGGGGCGAGGGAGCGAGGATGGCGGTGGGGCGCGACTGCAGGCCCTCGGGTGGTCAGCTCTTCGAGTGGCTGGCGCGCGGTATCTGCTCGACGGGCGCTTCGGTGATCGATCTCGGCGTGCAGACCACGCCCATGACCTACTTTGCCTGCTACGCGCTGGACGATCCGGAGGCCACGGTGATGATCACCGGCAGCCACAATCCCCCGGAGTACAACGGGTTCAAGATGATGCTGGGGCGTCACACTCTGTATGGCCCCGAGATAGCAGGGCTCGCGGACAGCATGGAGGATTCCTGGACAGAGCCGTTCGGTGAGGCCCACGCCGACAGGGTTGATCTCTACGACCGATACACGGACAGGCTGGTCTCGGAGTTCTGCCTGGGTCGTCCCCTCAGAGTAGTGGTGGACGGCGGCAACGGCACTGGTGGGGGTGTCGCCTGTGATGTCCTCGGCAGGCTGGGGTGTGAGGTCGTCCCTATCTTCTGCGAGATGGACGGCAGCTTTCCCAACCATCACCCGGATCCCACGGTCCCCTCCAATCTCCGCGATCTCAGATGGCTCGTGTTGAGCGAGAAAGCCGATCTCGGCGTTGCATATGACGGAGATGCCGACAGGCTCGGAGTAGTAGACGAGAGGGGAGAGATCGTCTGGGGCGATCGAGTGCTGATCCTGCTTGCCAGGGCTCTGCTGCGCTCCTACCCCGGGGCCGTGGTGATCTCGGAGGTCAAGGCGTCCAGGCTGTTCTTCAGCGAGGTCGAGAAGGCCGGAGGGCGTCCCCTGATGAGCGCTACCGGCCACTCGATCATCAAGAAGAACATGATCGAGCAGAACGCGTTGCTCGCCGGAGAGATGAGCGGTCACGTCTTCTTCAGGGATCGCTACTACGGGTATGACGACGCCCTCTACGCCACCCTCAGGCTGCTCGAGGTGCTGTCGGACGGAGAGGAACCACTGAGCCGGAGGCTGTCGGATCTGCCGGAGGTCGTCTCGACGCCGGAGATAAGGGAGGCATGCCCCGAGGAACAAAAGGCGGCCCTCGTGGATAGGGTCAGGCGTAGGCTCTCTGACAGAGGCTACGAAGTGGACACCACAGACGGCGTCAGGATCGAGTTCCCGGATGGATGGGGACTCCTGAGGGCCTCGAACACTCAGCCCGTTCTGGTCATGAGATTCGAGGCCTCCAGCCGGGAGCGCCTGGACGAGTACGAGAGGATCGTCCGCGAGACCCTGGCGCAGGCCTCGGAAGAGGAACCGGGCTGAGACGGATCGCAGGAGAGGAGCTTGGCTGAGATCATGCCTCGTGAGCAGATCGAAGACCTGAGGAGAGAGATACAGGAGATCTCGGGCGACCTCGAGAGGCTCCAGGCCGAGATGCGGCGCGTGATCGTGGGTCAGCGTGACTTCCAGAGGGGCATCCTGACGGCTCTGCTCTGCAGGGGGCACGTGCTGATCGAGGGAGTCCCGGGGCTCGCCAAGACCATGGCTGCCCGAACCCTCGCGAGGTGTCTGGAAGCGGAGTTCTGCAGGATCCAGTTCACTCCCGACCTCCTTCCGGCGGACCTTACGGGGACCATGATCTTCAGGCCCGAGCAGGGCACGTTCGAGTCCCG
>JAFGKQ010000131.1 GCA_016928495.1 Candidatus Fermentibacterales bacterium | reverse complement strand
AGCGTGCATGTCGGTCGCTGGCTTCCTGACGGCGTAGAGATGGACATCAGGCTCATCCTGGACCGTGAGCCCATGCCGGCGCCCGATTGCTACGACAGGTTGATCCATACCGGCTCGGCCCTCTCGGTTGTGGACGACGCCCACTTCTACGCCTGCGCCTTCCGTCTGATACACAGGGCCAGCGAGCTATCCATCCCGCAGCTCGGGATATGCTACGGCCATCAACTCCTGTGTCGCGCCCTGCTCGGAAAGGACGCGGTGGAACGCTCGCACAACGGCCTCGAGGCCGGCTGGCGCGAGATCAGCGTTTCGGACACGGGTCTCCGCATGCTCTGCCCGGACGCGCCTGCCGGCTCGAGACGGGTCGTGAGGGTCTTCCAGTCCCACCGGGACCGGGTCGTTCGCGTTCCCGACACGGCCGAGGTGATTGCCTGGAACGACCACACCGCCATCCAGGCCTTCTGCGATCCGGCGCTCTCGCTCCTTGGTGTCCAGTTCCATCCGGAGTTCGACCTCGACTCCGGCAACCGGGAGTTCGCAGCGGACAGGGAGAACCTCGAGAGCAGCGGCTACAGCCTGGAGGAGATCACGAGCTCGGGGCCCGAGGGTTTCTCCGCTGCGGCCTTCTTCGGGCGTTTCGCCCTCGGTGACCCCGTTTCCAGTCTTGGCACTCCGCAGGGGGCGTCCGGCTCATGAGCGCGGGTTCTCTGGACCGGCTCGAGCCAGCGCTTCTCTGGCACTGGTTCCTGGAGGTCTGCTCGGTGCCGCGGGAGTCGGGCGCCGAGGAGCGGATGTCCGACTTCCTGGAGCGGTTTGCCTCCGATCGGGCCCTGGAATGTCTTCGCGACCGGGTCGGCAACGTGCTGATCAGGAAGCCGGCCAGTGGATCCCGCTCGGCCTCCGTGGCGCTTCAGGCTCACACCGACATGGTTGCCGAGAGCCTGCCCGGGATCGGCCATGACTTCTCACGGGATCCGATAGTCCCGTTCGTGGAGGAGGGCTCCTGGGTCACCGCCAGGGGGACCACCCTGGGGGCTGACAACGGCATGGGCGTTGCGGCGATGCTCACCCTTCTCGATTCGGAGGGCATCACTCACCCTCCGCTGGAGTGCCTCTTCACCGTCGACGAGGAGAGGGGAATGGTCGGGGCAAGGCAACTGGACCCATCCTGGCTGTGCTCCCGCAGGTTGATCAACCTCGACTCCGAGAGCGACACGACCTTCTTCATAGGCTGCGCCGGCGGCCACGACACGACCATCACGGCGAGCTTCGAGTCATGCCCGATTCCCTCCGGTCTGCTGCTTCGCGAGGTATCTGTCGAGGGGCTTCGCGGGGGGCATTCCGGCGTAGCGATAGACAGGGAGGGGGCCAACGCGATCTGCCTCCTGTCCAGAGCCCTCTCCGGCCTCCCGGAGACCATGGGCCTGCACCTGGTCGGAATGGGCAACCCCGGACGGAGCAACGTCATCCCCGTCTCTGCCTCGGCTGCCGTGGCCCTGCCGGAGAGGGTGCTCCCGAAGCTGGAGGCCTTCCTCCTGCGGAAGCTGGAGGAATTCAGGACCGAGTACAGGAACGCGGATGACGGGATCCTGATGACCTGCCGGGACCGCGAGGCTCAGGCGGGATCCTGTCTGACGTACAGCGGGACCCGCCGCGCCCTCGATCTCCTGCTCGCCGTCCCTCACGGGGTGACGAGGATGAGCTCCGTCACCCCCGGGCTCGTCGAGACCTCGACGAATCTCTCCGGCGTCGTGCTTGAGGGCCCCGTGCTCACGATCTTCACGAGCCAGCGGAGTTCGCTGGACCCGGCCAGGGAGGATCTCTACGCCAGGCTTGCGGCCATCGCGAGGCTAGCTGGAGGGTCTGCCGAGATCAGCATGGAGTATCCGGGCTGGAATCCGGACCCCGGGGCCGGGCTGGTCCGTCTGGCGGTTTCGACGTTCGAGGAGCTCTTCGGGATCGAACCCACGCTGCTGTCGGTTCACGCGGGACTCGAGTGCGGCATGTTCGCCAGGAAGGTCCCGGGGCTGGAGATGCTGTCGATCGGCCCGGAGATACGCCGCGTCCACACCCCGGAGGAGCGGCTCAGCATAGGGTCCACTCAGAGGTTCTGGCGCCTCCTGTTGAGGCTGCTCGAGAGGGTCTGATGGATATCAAGCACGATCTCGAGGAGATAGGGCGACTTCTGGAGGAGTTCGCCAGGGGCTCGGAGCTCCTCTCGGAGCTGGAGCCCAAGCTCCAGTCTCCCTGGGTTGCCCTGGACGAGGCGGTGATAGCGGCTCTCGAAGCGGCGGGGAGCAGTTGCTCCGACTGGTCCAGGGTGCTGGTGCACCCTGGCTTCGATCCGTCACTGGTGAGGTGCAGCAACTTCAGGGGCGACGTCTATCTCGGGCTCACCGATAGCGAGTTCGAGTCCTCCGACGAGACAGGGGTCGCGACCGGCGTCTTCAACTCCAGGCTCGAGGACTGCCATCTGCAGGGCAACTGCCTCGTGGAGGATGTCGGGATTCTCAGCGGCTACTACGTTGACGAGGGGGTGGTGATATCCGGTTGCGGCAGCGTCAGGTCCAGGAAGGAGTCGGCATACGGCAACGGGATATCGGTCTGCATGGGCCTGGAGACCGGAGAGAGAAACGTGCGTTGCTTCGCGGAGATACCGATCCGGGTGGCCTCGGCGATGGCGCATGGCGACTCGCGGAAGGACCTGGACGGGGCCTACTCGAGGTTCATCGATTTCTACGTATCCTCGGTTCGCAAGGCCAGGTTCGGCAGGATCTGCACCAGGGCGTCCATGCTCCACACTCCGCTCGTGCACGATGTGTTCGCGGGGCCGTGGTCCAGGATCGAGAACTGCGTCTCGGTAAGGAACTCGACCATCCTCAGCGGCAGAACTGAGCGCACCATAGTGGTCGACGGGTGCGTTGTGAGAGACTCCCTCCTGCAGTGGGGAAGCAGCGTGGACTCGCTCTCGGTGGTGGAGTCGTCGGTGGTTGCCGAGCACGCTCACATAGGACGGCACGCCAAGGTGACATCATCCTACATCGGCCCCGACTCCGGAGTCGAGGAGGGCGAGGTGAGCTGCAGCCTGATGGGGCCTCTGGTCGGGTTCCATCATCAGGCCCTGCTGATCGCCGCCTTCTGGCCCGAGGGCAGGGGCAACGTGGGATACGGCGCCAACGTGGGAAGCAACCACACCTCCCGGATGCCGGACCAGGAGATCTGGTGCGGAGAGGGCACCTTCTTCGGCCTGGGCTGCTCGGTGAAGTTCCCCTGCAACCTCTCCAGGTCCCCCTACTCGATAGTGGCAAGCGGCGTGACCACCCTGCCGCAGAACGTCAGCTTTCCCTTCTCACTGATCAACACCCCCATGCATCGCCCCTCCGAGGAGGTGCCTCCCGCCTACAACGAGATAATCCCTGCCTGGGTCCTCCGGGAGAACCTCTACTCCGTCATGAGGAGCGAGATGAAGTTCGAGAGCCGCTCATCGGCCAGGAGGAACCCCATCTCACCGGAGGTCGTCAGCCCGCGTATCGCGAAGATGATGAGAGACGCGAGGGACAGGCTCCGCAAGGCCGGGGGCAAGGACATCTACCTGGAGGGGGACATACCTGGCCTGGGCAAGAACTTCCTCACGGAGGAGAACAGGGAGGCAGCGGTGGATACCTACACCGAGAACCTCCGCTTCTACGCCCTGAGGGGGCTGCTGCGTGAGGTGGAGAGCATCGCTTCGGTAGGCGGGGGGCTCGAGTCCCTCGGGGACCCGGTGCCCAGGGTCTCGGCAAGATGGTCGCAGGAGCGCGACATCATCCGGGATGAGTACGGGGAGGAGAGCGTCTCGGAGCTCCTGAGGCGCCTCTCGACCCTGTGGCGCAAGGCCGCCTCCGCGGTAGTCCGGAGCCGCGAGAAGGACTCGCAGCGGGGCATCGCCTGCATACCCGACTACGCCGACATCCACATCTCCCCGAGCGACGATCCGTTCGTCATACACGCCCGGGATCTGGAGGCGAGGTACTGCGGCCTAATCGAGGACATCCTGAAGCAACTGGGCGCGAGGGGTGAGAGGTCCTCGATCTGAGGGGCGGTGAGCAGCGATGAGGAGGAAACGGGCGGTGAAGAAGGATGGACCTCCGGCCGGCCGGCCCCTGCTGACCTACGTGGAGCAGGTCGACCCCGGGATGTCCGGGCTCTCGGACCTCTTCTTCAGTCTGTCCGACCCGACCAGGCTGCGAATGCTCTTCGCACTGCTGGAGGGCGAGATGTGCGTGTCGGATCTCGCGAGATCGGCTGGAGTCTCGGAGTCCGCCGTCTCGCACCAGTTGCGTCTTCTCAGATCGAGAGGCCTGGTGGTCTCGAGAAGGGCCGGCAGGAGGGTCTACGTCAGCGTTTCCCCGGATGTCGTGCAGGCGCTTCTCTCGCTCGGCCTGGAGCACGTCCGACCCTGAGAGCCTAGGCCCACTCCATGCATGGCCCCAGCAGAGCTTCCGGATCGAACGCCCTTCTGACCAGTCTCATGGCCTCCCGCTCCTCGTTACTGAACGCGATGCCTGCGAGGCTGCTCTTCATGCGTCCCAGACCATGCTCTGCCGACACCGTTCCGCCCATCCGGACTGCGAGACGCGCGATCTCGACCATGACCGACTCCCCCCGGGCCAGATCGTTCGCGGAAGCCGGGAGCAGGTTGGCATGCGGATGGCCCTCCCCCAGGTGCCCGAAGACCAGGTGCTCGAGCCCGCTCTCTTCGAGCAGGCGCCTCAGAGCGGTGTAGTATTCCCTGATACTGTCGACCGGAACGGCGGAGTCGGAGCCCAGCTTGTGAATTCCCGGAACGGCGAGCCTCCGCCTGGAGATCTCCCTGTTCGCGCTCTCCGGCAGGGCATGTCTGAAGCTCCTGAGCTTCTTCCTCTCTCCGGGCTCCAGGCCTATCCACACCATGCCCTCCGGCAGGGAGAGCCTCTCCACGAAGCCCTCTGCCTCCTCCAGAGCCGCATCCAGCGAGGCGTCCTCCGCTGCCTCGACCCGGGCCAGGAGCGCCGCCGTCCCGG
This sequence comes from Candidatus Fermentibacterales bacterium, assembly GCA_016928495.1. Classification (GTDB taxonomy): domain Bacteria; phylum Fermentibacterota; class Fermentibacteria; order Fermentibacterales; family JAFGKQ01; genus JAFGKQ01. The sequence goes on along the minus strand of JAFGKQ010000131.1, from coordinate 1,373 downwards.
CCCCTCCGGGGGGCGGGGGAACGTCTTCCACAGGGTGGTTGCGCAGGAAGTCGAGGGCGGCGTCATCCATCAGCTCCAGGGCCCTCACGCGGGAAGGACTCCTCCTGAAGGTGTCGAAGAGCTCCCAGAGCTCCTCCATCCCGGGCAGGAACCAGATCGAATCCACGACGTGCCCGGGCGTCTCCCTGAGTCTGAGCCCGGCCCTGGTGACGACACCGAGAGTGCCCTCCGAGCCGACGACGAGATCCACCAGGTCCATTCCCTGCCTCATCCAGAGGCCGGCGGCATCCTTCGCGAGCCTCGGCCGAGGCGCCGGAAGCCGGATCTCGCCGAGGGAGGGATGGCGGCATAGCCCATCGTCATCGAACCCCCAGTCGCCCCTCTCCAGGCGGAGCAGGCTCCCATCCGCCAGGGCGAGCTCGACCCACAGGATCCAGCGGCGTGTGGATCCGTAGAGGTAGCTGCTGGAGCCGGATGCGTCCGTCGCTATGGTGCCTCCAATCGAGGCTGTTGTCTCGGTAGGATCGGGGGGATAGAACATCCGCGGGCCGTCCGGATCCCTCTCCAGCAGCCGGGAGATCTCGTCCAGCGTCGCGCCGGCGCCGGCCTCCAGGACGTCTCCGGACAGGGGCCCCAGCGCCTTCATGGCGACGGTGCTGAGGACGGCGCCGCCCTCGGGAACGGCCCCGCCGACAACTCCGGTCCTGGCGCCGGACACGGTCACGCGAAGCCCCGCACTCGAGCAGGCTGCGAGGAACCCGGCTGCCTCACGCCCGTCCTCGGGCCAGGCTGCCTCCTCGCACCAACCGGTTCCGATGTTGGACTCGTCCGAAAGCAGATCCGCGGACAGGCTCTCTACCGCCTCCCGGCCCTTGACGTGTCTCAGAGTCTTCCTCTTCCTACTCCCGGTGCTCGCGGGTGCTGAAGGATGCGCGCCTCCCCGGCGGAAGCCGTTTCAGTATATTGGATGCCCGGGTCGGCGGCCACGGTTCCCGCCGGTCCTCGAGTCGAAGGAACCTCGGCCGATCGGGCCGGCAGGGGAGAGGACCAGGTCCGTAGATGAGCTCGATGACGTTTGCCGAGAAGGTGCTTGGCCGGGCTGTGGGAAGAGAGGTCCGGGAGAACGAGATCGTCTTCGTGGAGCCCGATCTGGTCCTGACGCACGACAACACCTCCGCGATCGTTGACAAGTTCAGAGGTGTTTCGCCTGATGGAAGAGTCCGCTACCCGGAGAGACTCGCCGTCGTCCTGGATCACGTGATCCCGGCCGCGTCGAGCAAGCATGCCGCGGGGCATCGCAAGACCAGGGAGTTCGTGCGGGAGCAGGGCATCGAGCACTTCTTCGAGATGGGGGAAGGCATCTGCCACCAGGT
>JAFGKQ010000130.1 GCA_016928495.1 Candidatus Fermentibacterales bacterium | reverse complement strand
CCCTGCCGCGGTGCTGGAGGATGCCACCGCATGCACTCTGCTGGTAATGTTCGAGACGGGTGGCCTGAGGAGCCCGATGCCTCCGGGCTTCATCCAGGCAGAGCGCGCGGTGGCTCCGATAGTCGATGGCTGGGCCTCCCTGCCTCTGGATGCCATCTCGCCGGAGGCTGTGGCCGTTCTGGAGAGGGAATACGCCCCATTCGAGCACCCTGTCGTATACTCGGGGCCCGCCAGGCTTCGCCTGGAGCTGCCCGGAGGCTCGCCGTGAGATCGGCGCTGATCCGGCGGGTGGCGGAAGGCAGGGAGGTGTCGCTCCTGTGCGCCGGCTTCGGCGTGGCGCTCTTCCTGTGGTGGCGCCTCCTGGGCATACCCATGCCGGCGACCCTGGGGAGAATGCTCCCCGCCGCCTGGCTCCTGGCGGCCCTGCTCGCGCCGCGCGGCAAGGGACCTTCGCCGGGAGTCCTCCTGCCGCTTCCGCTGCTGTCCCTCTGCATCCTGACACTCTGGGGAAGCGGAAGGCTCGTGCTGCTCGTCGGCAGCGCCGCCTGTCTCGCAGGCCTGGCTCCGGTTCTGCTGCACACGGTCAGGAGCAGGGCAGGCCTGCTGAGGGCGCTGGTGCCGCTGGCAGTCCCGATAGTGTCGCTGCCGCTCTTCAGCGGGGACGAGCCCTATAACCTCGCCATGGCCGAGAGCCTCGTGCGGGACGGGGACCTCAGCATCGACAACAACCTCCGGCAGCTCGACAGCCATGCGAGAGTCACGCCCTTCTATGCCGATCTGGAGGGGGGCGTCAGCCATACGCAGCCCCTCTTCCCGCTGCTGCTGCTTCCAGGTCTGCCCCTGGGAATCCCGGGGGTGAGGGCCATCAGCCTCCTGATCGCTCTGATGGGGGCCGCTGTGATCGGCAGGATGGTGCGGGAGTCGGGAGGCGGCTCTTCCGGGCAGGCCTGGGGCCTGGCGGCGCTGCTGCTCTTCCCCGGGATCTCGATCCTCGGGATGGCCTACCCCGGCTGGGCAGCGACCCTTCTACTGGCCGGGGGAGTCTGGCTGGGCTGGCAACGCAGGCTGAGCCTCCCGTTGCTGTTCGTGATCTGCGTTCTCATGGCTGCCTTGAAGATACGCTTCGCGCCCCTGGCTCTCGGCCTGGGGCTCCTCTGGCTCCTGGACCGCGGGAGCGGCAGGCTCAGGATGCTCTTCGCCTGCGTCGGCCTGTTGCTGCTGGTGCTGCTGGTCGACCGCTTCCTGCTGGGAGGCAGGTTCGTGTGGGCCCGCTACCTGAATGCGGGCACCGTCCGTGTGATCGTCTACAGAACCCTCGATCCCAGATGGCTCGCCTGGATCGCTCTTGCCCCTCTCGGCCTGATACTGGATGCCGAGCAGGGCCTGCTGTTCCGTGCTCCCTGGATACTGCTGGCACCCGTCGGGCTGTTCCTCCAGTGGCGCAAGGACAGGCGTCTTGCCCTGTGGCTGCTGGTTCCGGCAGCTCTCTACGTGCTCTCCATAGTGGTCTGGCTTCCGAGGGAATGGCATGGTGCGCCGACCCCTGCAGGGAGGCTCCTGGTCCCCCTTGTTCCTCTGCTGATCGTCACTGGCGCTCGCTCTCTCGAGAGCGGAAGGGGCAGGGCCCTGATCGCCCTTTCCGTTCTGATCTCGTCGCTGAACCTGCTCTTCCCCGGCCTGAGGCTGAACCACGCCGATGGCAGCGATGTGCTCGTCGGGATGATCGAGGAGTCGACCGGGCTTCACTACACGAGGCTCTTGCCTTCCGTCGTGCGTCCGCAGGCCTCTTGTCTGATCCTGTGGTCCGTCGCCTGCGCGGCCGCGCTCATCGCGGTCTGCCGCAAGCGTCGCGACCTCGCTGCTCTGTCCCTGGCCGGAGCCGCGCTGATCGGTGTGGGGGCATCTGCGCGCCAGACCTCTCTGGAGGCGGAGGACGCTACCGGAAGCCAGAGGTTCGGCGGAGAGCTGTTCCCGGCCTCTCCCGATCCGTTCGTCAGGACGCTCTGGTTCGGGAGCCCGGAACGGCTTCTCAGGTTGTCGGATCCGCTGGACCGGCTGATCCTGCCGCAGGACATGCTCGCCGGAGGCAGCGGTTCGCTGCGCGTGAGGGCAGTGTCCTACAGCCCGGATCCCGATGTCCGCTGGGGGCTCTCCATCGACGACGGCGACTCCTCGAGGGTGGTCTTCTTCAGATCGGAGCCTCTCCCGCCCCCATCCTGGGCGGTCTGGGTCAGGGCCGGACGCGGAGACCGGCGGGATCTCGCCGGTGCCTACGCCGGCCCCGGGAACCTCAGGGATACCCTCATCAGCCTTTCGTTCGACCCTGGTGCGGAGAGGCTGGTCATCTCTGCCGTGAGCGACCCCGGACCCGGTAGCCGCACCGGCTCTCCCGATCCGGAGGAGGGCATCTACCTGGACAGGCTGGACGTCAGGTGAGCGACCTACGGACGCTGCTGTCTGTCGTCATACCCTCTCGCAACGGCTCGTCCCTTCTCAGGGAATACCTCCCCGCCGTGCTGGAGGATGCTCGCGGCGCCGAGATCATCGTCGTGGACGACTGCTCCGAGGAAGACCTGGCCGGGCTCGTCGCAATGGAGTTCCCCGGTGTGCGACTCATCGGAAGGGAGCCTCCGCGAGGCTTCTGCTTCGCGGTGAACGAGGGGGTCGAGGCCAGCAACAGCCCGTTCGTCATGGTCCTCAACAACGACGTGGCACCCGAGCCGGGCTGCTTCGCCGAGCTGGTGAGCAGGTTGGAGTCAGCGCCTGCGGAGGTCTTCTGCGTCGTTCCCAGGATCATCAGACCAGATGGCTCGGACGAGAGCAGGGTGACCGTCAGGTTCAGGAGGGGACTTGCCGTCTCCAGCATCGATCATCGAGGCGTGCCCTATCCCTCCGGCGCCTGTTCGCTCTACAGGAGGGAGAAGTGGGGCACCCTCGGGGGCTACAGCCGCGCCTACGCTCCCATATACTGGGAAGATGCCGATCTCGGGATGAGAGCCCGGAGGGCGGGCATGAGGATGGAACGGGTCGAGAGCGCGGTGGTCAGGCACCATCACGCCGCGACCATGGGCATGACCTCCGAGGCGCTCACCCTCAGGGAGAGGAACCGCATAATATTCACCCGCATTCACTTCGCGAGACCGATGCAGAGGCTGCTTCACCGGCTCTGGATTCCGCTTCACATCCTGTCCTCACTCGTCAGGGGGCGCCCGGAGTTCCTGAGGGGCTTCCTGGAGGCGAGAGCAGTGCGGTTTGACCTCCACGGCAGTTGCGTTATTCTTTGATCGGAAAGGACGTCAGAGCCGAGATGGACCCCGGGACCGAGGGAGGCTCCGATCCGGCCATGCACCCATTCTTCTCGGACGAACCCGGCGGAAGGGGAGGCCGGCCGTTCGCACTGAGGCTTTGTCTGGTCACCGATCCGGGAATGAGATGGTCGAGGCACCTGGCCACGTGCGTTCTGGAGTCCATAGAGGGCGGGGTGACAGCCGTTCAGTACAGGTCGAAGATCGCCGATCCGGATCGGGCCGTGCGGGAGGCTTCGGATCTGGCGCAGGTCTGCCATCGGGCCGGCGTCCCGATAATCGTCAACGACCACATACGTGTTGCTCTGGAGGCCGGTTGCGACGGAGTCCACCTGGGGCAGTCGGACGATCCCGTTGAGCTGGCCAGGGAGATCCTGGGCGACAGGGCGATAGTGGGACTCACGGTCACCGGGCAGGAGGACGTGCTCCGCGCGCCAGCGGCTCTGATCGACTACTTCGGCCTCTCGTCGGTCTTCGCAACCTCCACGAAGCCCGATGCACCCGACCCCCTCGGGCTCGACGGAATAGAGCGCGTGAGAAGGTTGACACGGGTTCCGATCGTCGCCATCGGCGGCATCAACCGGAGCAACGCGGCCTCCTGCATCAGGTCGGGCGCGGATGGCATCGCCGTGGTGTCCGCTATAATGGAGAGCCCGGACCCGCGCGCGGAGTCTGCCGCGCTGTGGCGAGAAATCGAGGGAGCGCTCGATGGCGCGAAGGACTGACGAGTCGAGCGGAAGGCGCCTCTACGCATCGGGCGTGGAGGTCGTGACCGGGCTCGCCATAGGGGCTGCCATGGTGGGAGCCATGGTGTCCCTTCTGGTCACCGTACTGCTGGTGAGGGACGTGGGGATCCAGAGAGACCTGAGAGCATCGAGGCTCGCCGCGGTCGTCTCTGGCCTGGTGGCCGGGACGGACGCCTGGCCAGAGAGGATGCAGTTGATAGACTTTCTGCTCACGGCGCAGGGCGACGTGGCCGGGGCAGTCCTGGTCGACAGCTCCGGGAACCTGGTCTCCAGCCTTCATGGCTCCCTTCCCGGGAACCTCCCTGAACCTGTCGAGGGGGGCTGCCTCGAGAGCTCGGTGCTCAGGTCCGGGCGGGGATACGACTGGTACCTGCAGCCGGTAGCCGACTCCGGCGTCTTCGTGGCCATCGCGATCTGGGAGCCCTCCTCGTGGGGATCGGGCAGATGGGTGCTCTACCTGCTGGGCGGGATATGCGCCGGGCTGGTAGTCCTGGCGGTGGCCACCCCGAAGTTCCTCGAGCAGCGTGTGCTCCAGCCTCTCCGGGGCATTCTCAGGGAAGCCGACAAGGTCATGGAGGGGGGAGGCAGGACCGCCGACACGGCGAGCAGCTCGTTCAGGCAACTGGTGGCCATGCTCTCCGACCGCGATCGTGAGCTCGTGGAGCTCAGACGCAGGGCGGAAGAGCGGGCGGATGCCGCGGAGGCGAGGGCAGGAGCGATCGTTGGATCGATGCGTTCCGGGATCGTGGCTCTGGACGCTGCCGGGGCTATCCTCTACTTCAACAGGAGGGCGGCCGAGCTGCTCGACCTCCGTCCCGACGATCTCGGCAAGCCATTTCCAGCAGAGAGGTCGGAGACGCTCGGCTCGCTCTGGACCGGGGTCATGGAACGGGCGCTCTCCGGGGATGGTGATCTCGACGACCTCGAGGTCTCCTGTCCTCCGGACACCGTCCTGTCCGTCAGCTCGGCCAGGCCATCCTCCTCCGAGATCGCCGTGCTCCTGACGGACGTCACGCGCATACGCCAGCTGGAGAGGAAGCTTGCCGATGAGCAGGCCTTCTCCAGTCTGGGCTTCATGGCCACGGGGATAGCCCATGAGATGGGCAACACCCTCTGTGCGCTGTCGGGATTCGTCGATCTCCTGGGCAAGGGGCATTCGGATCCCCGGTCATCTTCTCTCATAGCCGAGGCAAGAGCCGAGGTCGAGAGCGCGCAGAAGATGATCGAGGCCTTCAGGAGCTACGCCAGGCCATGGAAGCTGGAGCCGCGGTTCGTCAGCTCCGTCAGGGTGAGAGCCAGGACCAGGGAGATCTGTGCCCGCTGGCCTGACTCCTGCCGGTTCGCGGAGTCGGAGCCGACTCCGGACGGGGAGGTCCAGCTCGATCCCGACGCTTTCGCCACCTGCCTGGAGAACGCGATCAGGAACGCTGTCGAAGCCGGGCCGCAATCCGGCGTCGAGGTTCGCGTGACCGGCTCCTCCGACGGGGCCCATCTACTGGTGGAGGTCCTCGATGATGGCCCGGGGCTTCCGGATGATCCGGAGGTTCTCTTCAGACCCTTCTACACCACCCATCCGGAAGATGGAAACACCGGCATGGGTCTTGCCGTGACCAGGCGCCT
>JAFGKQ010000129.1 GCA_016928495.1 Candidatus Fermentibacterales bacterium | reverse complement strand
GTCTGCATGCCGTCGGGCGTGTTCCTGCTGCTGCGGGCCACCGAGCTACCGGAACCGGACGCAGTGAGCTACTGATCCCGCCGCATGCATTGCAGACCTGTCGCCACTCTGCCCGGATGCCTTCAGAAGCTCCGGAGCTGCCAACTAGAAGAGGGTCTTCAGCGACCCCCAGGTGCTCTCGTCCAGTCCTATGTAACCGTCGCACCTGATGAAGAAGTCGTTCGCGGTCGGGCCCTGGATGACCCAGGGCTCCCAGACAGTGAAGCTGTCACTGAAGAAGCTGTGATCACCGAGAACCTGGGGCGTGTTGTCTCCAAGCGTAGAGGGCCAGCCTCCCGCGGACATCTCGGTGTTTATGACGATCCACCACTGCGTGTCGACCGAGACACCCGGGCCCGGGTACCCGTAGTCCACGTAGCACGGTGCGTAGTGGACGGCAGTCACGGAATTGGCATCGATGGAGTCGGCAGGCATGGAGATGCCCCCGTTCCACAGCTCTCCCATGAATGAGGCAGTATCCCACGGGTAGGAGCTGTGGTGGTAGAACCAGAACTCCAGCTCGTGCAGCGTGACGCCAGGAACGCCCGGTATGAAGTCCTCGGCGTCGAACCATGTTCCTCTGTAGGTGCCGTCCCAGGTAAGCCAGTAGGCCGTGCCGTCGTCGTACTGGAACCCGCCATGAAACCCCGCTATCGACAGAGGAGAGTCAAGCTCGTGGCTGTCGGCTACTACGGACAGAGGAAGCAGGAACAGGACGCATGCCATTGCCATGGCCTAACCTCCGCCCACACGATGGCGGAGGAGCGGGATGGAGTCAAGAGAGAGCTGTTCCGCCCGGAGCCCGGCCCTGGCTAGAACCCCACCATGCTCTCTATGGAGGGCAGCTCGACGAACTGGCTCACCGCGAAGACGGCGTAGAAGATCAGCAGCCCGACCGCCTCCATCCTGCAAAGCCTGTGCCCGCTGGTGACGAAGAGCTGGATCACCACCGCCGCGAGCACCAGGAAGGGCATCGCGAAGGCCGTCATGGCATGTGGCACGGCCATCGGAGCGATCAGGCAGCATATGCCCAGCACGACGAGCTGGGTGAAGATGTTGGAGGCGTAGACCTCTCCTATGGTCACGTCGCTCTTGTGCTTGAACGTGGCCGAGAGGCTTATCGCGAGCTCGGGCAGGCTGGTCCCGAAGGCGAACAGGACCACTCCGAGCGCGACCGTTGGGATTCCGACGGCCTCGCCCAGTGATGTGCCCGAGTCGAGAGCCAGCCTGGCGCCGGCCACCACTCCCAGAACGCCTAGCGCCGCGAGCCCGACGAGCCCCGGGATCCCTTTTCGCGGCCTTTCGGGACGCGACTTGCCGGGTCTCCTCTCCTCCATCGCCGTGCGTATCACGTTCACCACGTAGGGCATGTAGGTCGCCACGAGGATGAAGCCGTCCGAGCGGGACAGCTTCCCGTCCATGGAGAGGATGAGGACCAGAGAGGATGAGAGGATCATCCAGCTCGACTCCCTGGCCCGGACCTCCCTGTGGATGTCTATGGGGCGGAAGAGGGCGCAGACCGCAGTCACGAAGGTCAGGGTGACGAAGTTGGAGCCTATCACGTTGCCGATGGAGATGTCGCCGGATCCCCTGGCGACCGCGAAGGTCGAGACGGTCAGCTCCGGAAGGCTGGAGAGCACGCTGACCCCCAGCACCGTGATCGTGAGCTCCTTCACGCCGAGGGCCCGGGCCAGAGGCGTGATCTTCCTGGTGATGAGGTCGGAGCTGCCCCAGATCAGTAGAAGAGAGAAGAGGAAGAGCGCGAGATGGCCTATCAAGTGGTTCCTCCGGTGCGGCCCCGGCTCACCGGGCGATCGTGTTCTGCGGAGCCCGCGCTCTCAGGCGCCGTAGGCAGCCAGGCCCCTGCCGAGTATCTCCAGCGCCCGGCGCATCCTGGCCTCTTCCAGTACGTAGGCTATCCTTATCTCGTTCTTGCCGAGCCCTGGCGTGGCGTAGAAGCCGGCGCCGGGGGCCACCATGGTGGTCTCACCCGCGTCCGAGAAATCCCTCAGAAGCCATGCGGCGAAGTCGTCCGTATCGTCGACGGGCAGACCCACCATGGCATAGAAGGCGCCTTCGGGCTTCTGGAAGAAGACCCCCTCGACGCCGCTCAGGCACTCCAGGAGGACGTCCCTCCGGCTCTGATAGGTCGAGGTCACCCCCGAGAAGTAGTCCTCCCCGAGGTGGTCGTACATGTAGATCGCACCGAACTGGGCGAGCGTGGGCGGGCATAGCCTCGCCTGCGCGAACTTGAGTATGCCGGCCATCAGCTCCGGGTTGCGGACCACCATGTCCCCCAGCCTGGCCCCGCACGAGCTGAATCGCTTCGAGATGGAGTCCATCACGATCACGCTGTCCTTGCAGCCCGACACCTCGAGCACGGAGGCGTGGCTCCTGCCGTCGAAGACGAAGTCCCTGTAGACCTCGTCGGCCAGCAGGAAGAGGTTCCTGCGCTTCGCTATCTCGGCCAGGCGCTCGACCTCCTCGCGCTTCAGGACCGTTCCGGTGGGGTTGTTGGGGTTGCAGATCAGCAGCGCCCTCGTCCTGTCTCCGATCCTGCTCTCGATCGCCTCGTCGTCCGGCAGGTGGAACCCGTCATCCGGGGAGGAGGTGACCGGCACCAGTCTGACTCCGGCCATGGTGGCGAATCCGTTGTAGTTGGTGTAGAAGGGCTCGAAGCAGACCACCTCGTCTCCCTCGTCGCATACTGCCATCATGGCGAAGACCACGGCCTCGGAGCCGCCTGTCGTGATCAGGACCTCTTCCGGGGCCACGTCTATGCCGGCTCTCCCGTAGTAGCCGCTGATGGCCTTCCTGAGGTCCGGCAGTCCGTTGCTGGGGCCGTAGGCAAGGACGGGAGGAAGCTGAGAGGTAATGGCCGACCAGTAGTCGGGAGGCGTAGGTATGTCCGGCTGGCCTATGTTCAGATGGAATATCCGCGTTCCCTTCGCCGTGGCTGCATCGGCCAGTGGCGCGAGCTTGCGGATCGGCGACTCCTGTATCTCCCTTGCTCTCCTGCTGCTGTGGGGCACGGTCATTCTGGTCAAGCTCCCTTCTGTCGGGCTATCCGCCCCAGTCGTGCGGAATCTCCTTGCGGGCGGGATGCCTGCTGCGGTCGCTGCCGCACGGCAAACGAAAGTAAGCCTTTCTGGCACCAAAGACAATATTTGGACATACTTGCTGCGACCATTCGAAGGGGGTGATCTCCATGAGGATCAGGCTGGTCGAGTTGCCGATCCAGGGCGGACCCAGGGAGTGCATCGAGCGCTTCTCCACGGCCGCCGCTCATCACCCCATCC
>JAFGKQ010000128.1 GCA_016928495.1 Candidatus Fermentibacterales bacterium | reverse complement strand
TGATCAGCCCGCCCCTGCGCCCCAGGAACACGAGCCTGCCTCCCTCGCGCTTGAATATGTCGCCCGTCCGGTACCAGCCCTCGCGGAAGCTCTCGGCCGTCTCGGCCCTGTCCCCGTGATAGCCCGCAACGACGCCCTCGCCGGAGACCCAGAGCTCTCCGGTCTCGGGCGAAACGCCATGCTCCGAGCCCGCGACTACCTCCTCCGTCTTCCTGATCTCGACCTCGTAGCCGGGCACGACCCTGTCGAACCCGGTCCTGCCGGGATCACCGATGAGAACCACGCCGGAGGTCTCCGTGCTGCCCCAGACAGAACGGATGGGCACCCCCGTCCTCTCCTGGAAGCGCTCGCACAGCAACTGCGAGAAGTGCATGCCGCCGGCTTCGGCGAAGCGGAGGCTACTCAGGTCGGCGTCGGCTCTCCGGTAGAGACGCGATATCCCCTCGAGCTGAGGAGGCAGGCCCATGAGCGCGGTGACCCTCTGTGCGGATACCCGCTGGATAACGCTGCGGGGGTACGGGCTCTCGGTGAGAACTGTCTTCCCACCCAGGAAGAGGCCCCTGGCGAAAAGCTCGTGTGGATGGCCGATGACTCCGAAGAGCGACATGTGGACGTCATCCGCGGCCATCTCCAACGCCTCGCACACCCCCCTGGTGTTGGCAATGAGATGGCGGTGAGTCGTCGAAGCCACCTTGGGCTGGCCCGTGGATGCGGACGTAATGTTCAGGTAGACCACGTCCTCCGGCGATACCTCAGGCAGGCTGTAGGGAGTCTCCGAGCCATCGAGGACAGAGGCCCTGGTCAGGCTGGACCACTCGGTGTCGCAGTAGACGTCCCGGCACCTGTCGGACTCGACCACTACGAACCTCCTGGGCCATCTGCCGAAGGTGCGGGAGTAGGTCTGCTCGGGCCATCCCGGAACCAGGGCCATGAACTGGGCCCCCAGCCTGGACACTGCAGTGAACAGGCACGGGAGCAGCAGGGTCTTGCCGAGGTAGGCCCCTACGATGTCTCCCTTGTGGACCCCCATGCTCTGAAGCGACTTGGCCAGATGAAGGGAGACCCTCCTCCAGTCGGAGAAAGTGATCTCGTAGTCGTCGTCGACGAGGGCGACCGCGTCAGGGATCCTCGCGGCCGCCTCGTCGAGCAGATCATGGATGACAGGGCTGTCCGGAGCCACGCGAGTCAGACCGGCTACTCCAGCTTCTCGCCGCAGTCAGGGCAGAACCCGGTTCCGGCCGGGTAGGACTTCCCACACTTGCTGCAGGTAAGGGAGCCTCCCGCGCCCGAGAGCTTCTCGCCGCAGTGGGGACAGAACTTCGCCCCCGCGCTGACCGGCTGGTTGCACTTCGGGCATGTCGCGGAGAGGGGCTTGCCGCACTCCGGGCAGAACTTCCCGTCAGGCACGCTCTTGCCGCAGGCCGGGCAGGTCACGAGAGGGGCCCCCCCGCCCGACTGGCCCTGGCCCACCTGGCCCTGGCCGCCGTCCTGCCGGAAGCTCTGGCCCATCATGTTGGCCATGGCCATGCCCATGCCCAGCCCGGCGCCCATCCCGACACCTGCGCCGGCCGCGCCGCCTCCGCCCTCGTTCTGGGCGGCGTCGCCCATCGCAGTGGCAGTCTTGAAGCGCATGTACTGGTCCATGGAGCCGAGAGCGCCCATCGCGCTGCGCTCGTCGATCCTCTTCTGCACCTCTTCGGGTGGGGTGATGGCATTGACGTAGAAGTCGATCAGGCCGACGCCGTACTTGTTGAAGTCATCCGCCAGCCTTGCCTTGGCGAGCGTGGCGATCTCGTCGTAGCTGCGGGCAAGGTCGAAGATGCTCTCGAGGGTCTCCCCGAGCAGATCAGCCAGCCTCGAGATGATGACGCCCTTGAAGAAGCCCTCGATCTCGTCCGTGGTGAACCTGCCCTCGGTCCCTACGATCTTGTTGATGAAGAGCTGGCTCTGCTCGACCTTCATCGAGAACTGCCCGAAGGCCCGGAGCCGCACCATCGCGAGCTCCTTGTCCCGGAAGATGATGGGCTCCTTGGTGCCCCACTTCATGTCGGTGAAGGTCTTCTTGTTGACGAAGTAGACCTCTGCGCGGAAGGGAGAGCCCTCCCCGGAGAACACCATGTCCACGAGACCGGCGAGCAGAGGGACGTTCTGGGTCGTCAGCGTGTGCCTTCCGGCCTTGAACACGTCCAGCGACTTGCCGTCGCGGAAGAACACGGCCTCCTGGTTCTCGCGGACCACCAGCTGGCTTCCCAGCCTGAACTCCCCGGAACCCGACTGCGGCTCCCGGTGGACCATGGTCTTGCCGCTCTCGTCCATGAACTCGATTATCTCTGGCTTCTTGAACATAGCTCGCTCCGTCCGTCACCAGGGACCGGCACCGCTGCCTGTGCGGGCCGGTCAGTCTATCGGTCTGTTCTTCTCCAGATCCACCATGAGGTCCTTCCTGGAGGTCATCTTGGCCGAGAAGTCGTTCAGGAGCGACACTATCTCGTTGACGGAGCTCCTGATAAGGTCTGGATCCCGGCCCGCGCTCGAGAGGCTCTCGAACGCCTGCTCGAGTTGCTCGATGTCTTCGACGAGGCCGACATCGAACCCGTAGAGCCTGTCAAGCTCGCCCTCGTGCACCTTGTGCATGTCGAACCAGCCCCTGTAGCCCCTGTCGGCGAACCTGACCTCGTCAGTGGCCTTCTCGAGCTTCTTCGAGATCCTGTCGAAGTCGGACACCAGAGAGAGGGCACCGGGGCCCTCGAGCCCCTTGACCACCTCCCGCTGGGCAGCCATCAGCTTCTCCATCCGATCCACCAGGTGCATCCGGAAGAGATGGTCGTTGTCCCTTCTCTCCTCCTTGGCCTTGTATCCCTTGTAGCCCGGCACCAGGCGGATGGCCTTCTCGAGGATACTCAGCTTCCTGCCCTCACTCATCGTTTCCTCCCTGCGGAATGCCTCTGATACCCGTCCAATGATACGAGGGGTCGATCCGGAGTCAATCCGCTCTCAGCCCCCTCCATCCCTCACGGCCCGGACGTTTCTACGGTGCTCGGCGAGGGTCGTGGCAAACAGGTGGAGGCCGCTGGAATCTCCCCTGCTGACGAAGTAGAGCTCACCCCGGATCGTGTCGGGGAAGGCGACCGCCAGAATCGAGGCAAGGCCCGGTGAGCAGATGGGGCCGGGCGGCAGACCCGCATGAAGGTATGTGTTGTACGGGTGATCCAGCCTGAGATCGCTGTATAGCAGGCGTTCCCTCGTCTCTCCGAGGGCGTACTGGACGGTTGCGCAGCTCTCGAGTCTGAGCCCTCGCTCGAGCCGGTTGAGGAACACCCTCGCGATCCTGGGCCTCTCCGAGTCCACCCTGGCCTCCCTCTCCACTATCGAGGCGAGGACGATCAGCTCCTGCCTCGAGCCGAGAGGGATCGCAGCGAGCGCGGAATCGACCGCTCCTCCCCATGCGGAGAGGCCCGCCTCGACTATCCTCGAGAGAACCGCCCCGTGCGGGAGGCTGTCCGCGAACTCGTAGGTCTCGGGGAAGAGATAGCCCTCGAGGTCGCGTCCACCTACACCGAGAGTCCCGACGAAGTCCGCATCCCTGGCAATGGAGTCGAGGATGGCAGGATCCCTCTCGAGCGAAGAGGCGAGGCGCTCGATGGACCCCTCCAGCATGAGACCCTCGGGCAGCGTGACCCAGTGGGTGGGCACGGGCACGACGCGCCCGGAGGCAATGATCAGCAGGATGGAGTCGGGACTCATGGAGGAGGAGAGCAGATAGGTCCCTGCCTGGAGGTGGTCGAGAACTCCCAGGCGCTGCCCCCTCCAGAGCGTGTAGAGCGAGCAGCGCACGAGGCCCGAGTCCTCGAGAGCCGATGCGACCTGCCTGCCTCCCCAGCCGTGCAGGACCTCGAACAGGACTTCCCTGTCGCCTCCCGGAGAGCTTCCGCACCACCAGAGGGCGGCCAGGAACAGCAGCAGGAGGAGCATCAGTCCTGCGGCGATCGGGAGAAGCACTCGTGACGGTCTGCGCCGTCCCTCCGCAGCGGTCACGGTATGTCCAGATGGCGCTTGAGTATGACGACCGCAGCCAGGGAGTCGGTGAGCCTCCCGGCACGCCCCGGGCCACCGGCCTGTCTCGACAGGGCCTCCGCCTCCTGCGTGGTGCCCGACTCCCTGCAGAGCTCGACCCTCAGTCCCAGCTTCTCCAGGTATCCGGCCAGCGACCTGACCTCGGAGGAGAGCTCCGTCTCCCTGCCGGACGGGGTGAGTGGGAGCCCGAGCACGATGAGACTCGCCGAGTGGGCTTCGCGCAGCTCCTCGAGCCGCCCCGCGATCAGCCTCCACTCACCGCTCGGAAGCGGCTCCAGGGGAACGACCACTCCGTCGCGGCAGAGCGCGAAGCCCGTTCTCACGCGGCCGTAGTCCACACCGATGGCAGGCCCGGCGCCCACTCTCAGAAGTCCCTCCGCGCAAGGCTCCTCAGGGCTCCACGGTTGACCAGAACGGAGCCGAGAACGGCGACCGGCAGGAGTATCCCGAAGGTCCAGGCCAGGGGCCGGAGCAGGATCGCCTCGCAGAACCCGTGGACCATGTAGGCCCTGGTGACGATCGAGAGAACCGAGACGACGAGCAGGACGAAGCCCATGGATGCGAACGCGGAGGTGATCCCTCCCTGCCCGCTCGCGATCCTGGCTGCGTTGTTGTCCCTGAACTCGGGGAACACTGCCCCGAGGCCGACGTTGATGCTGACGAGCACCAGGCAGAGTATGCCCGTGCTGATCAGGGTCTCGGCTATCAGGACCGGGCCGGAGCCCATGCTCAGAGCCGAGAAGTAGCCGGTGATCTGCAGCAGGAGGAATAGCAGTAAGAAGGCCGGCAGCCACTTGCTCCAGTACAGCAGTCTCCGTCCACCGGGAACGGACAGCAGGGCGTGCAGTCCCGGGCTCTCGAGGCTCACCGCGGGAAAGGCGAACCTCACCAGCAGCGTCGCCATCACGAAGCCACTGAAGGAGATGTTCAGGAACACGAGCACTCCGCGCCACATGGGGTCACCGACATCGAGCTGGAACCTGTCGAGGTTGGCGGCGTAGACCAGGAACAGACCGGCCAGCAGGGCGAGCTGGGAGTACTGCACCGGATCGCGCAGAAACAGAAGCACATCCTTCTGGATCATCGCCGACATCGGTCCCCCCTCACCCCTGAGCATCAGCCTCGAGGAGGTTCCCCTGGAATCCTCGGTCGAGAGCAGGGCGAAGCGTCGCCCGAACCTCCTGTGGACCAGCAGCAGAGCCGCCCCGCAGAGCGCGACCGTCTCCAGCAGGAGGATCGCTCCCGGGGCAGCGGCGCCTGCCGGGTTGCCCAGCGAGAGATAGGCCAGGAACGAGGAGAAGAGCTGGTGCGGCCAGATCATGCCACCCGCCGCAGGAAGCCCGGCGATGAACCTCTCGATGGCCGCCATGGAGGTCCCGGACTCGTCGCCGATGACGACACCCGAGGGGCTGGTGCCCGCCAGGATTATCACGGCCCCGGCGCCGAGGAGAACGACCAGTCCGGCCAGAGCTTTCCAGACGCGCCTGATCGAGCCCAGGCTGGTGAGCACGAACAGCAGGATCGAGCCCGCCGATACCGAGCAGAGCACGAAGCACAGGAACCCTGTCGCTGCAAGGGGCAGGAGCCACATGGGGCCGGCCGGCCAGGTGAGCGCGTGCGCGACGAGCATCGGCATTCCGATCAGCAGGGTTGCCCATCCCGCGTAGAACCAGCTCTCCAGGCTCCGGAGCACGCCGACCTGGCCCGCAGGCACCGGGCAGGCCAGCAGGAATCGGGTCTCCACCGAGCGGAAGAGAGTCGATACGCCCGTCACCACGGATGATATCCCGAGGAAGACGCTGAAGGCGAGAAGCGCCGTTGCGAGCAGCCGTTGAACCAGCGCGGCACCGAAGCTGGGATCCTCGAGGCCGTGCAGGTACGAGAAGAGCGCCCTGAAGAGGAGAAAGGCCCCGGCGACGAAGACAGCGGCCGTCAGGGATCCCGCGATCAGCCTGAGCCGGGCAGTCTGCCACAGCGAGCGGAAGGCGCCCCTCGCGCTGCGCAGCTTGGCGCCGGCGAACGCCGCGGCGATCATGCCGGGCTACCGCCTCAGGGCTTCTTCCCGGCGCCCGCCCACTCGTGCGCGCGCTCCAGGAAAGCGACCAGCAGCTCGATGGCCGTCTCCACGTCGTGCCTGTGGATTACCGCGGACGGTGAGTGGCCGTACCTCGTCGGAATGGAGAGGCATACTACGTGAGGACTGGAACCCCACCTCTGGATGGCGGCGGTGTCCGTTCCCCCTCTCAGAAGCACCTCGAGCTGGTGGTCGATGCCCTTGCTCTCGGCAGTGTCACGCATGAACTCGACGAGTCCCGGAGAGCTTATGACCGACGAGTCCATGATCTTGATGGCTACGCCCTTGCCCAGCGTTGCGGTCCGAAGCCTAGCGGGGTGCCCGGGAGTGTCGCCGGCTCCGGTAATGTCCACCGCCACGCCGATGGTCGGCTTGAGCTCCTGGGCCGCGCTAGCGGCGCCCCTGAGTCCCACCTCCTCCTGCGAGGTGCCGACCGCGTGAACGGTTATGGAGGGGTTCACGTATCGCCTGAAGGCCTCGGCGATGATGAAGACGCCGACCCTGTCGTCGAAGGCCTTGGCGAGATAGCAGTCACCGAGAGCCCGGAAGCCCGAGGCCATCGAGACCCAGTCGCCCCTCGACACGAGTTTGCCCACCCTGGAGCCCGGGAGCCCGAGATCAACGTAGATCTCGTCCAGCCGGAGCTCCTTGCTGCGGTGCTCGGGCAGCCAGGCTGAGCGCCGATGCACGACGCCCTCGACGGTCCTGCCCGACCGGCAGTGTATCCGGACGGGATGTCCGACTATGGACTCGGCCTGCCAGCCTCCCACGGGGGCAAGGCTGACGAAGCCGTCCTCGTCCACGTTGTAGACGAGGAAGCCTATCTCATCCATGTGGCCGGCCAGCATCACGCTGATCCGGCTGCCCTTCCTGCCTCGCCTGGTCGCGACCAGGTTCTTCATCGGGTCGGTATGGATGTCGTCGGCCAGGGCCTCCAGCTCCGACTGCAGTATGTCCGCGACAACGTCCTCATGGCCCGATACCCCGTCCGCCTCGCACAACCGGGCGAGAAGGGCCTCGTCGAACACTCTCTTCCCTCTTCTGGCCACGTATTTCCTCCCTGCCCTCTGTCCCGTCGGGAAGAGGGTGCTTCTAGTCGGTGCCTCCGCCGGCCGCAAGCCAGGTGAACCCCGCAGGCTCGAACCAGCGGCTCGACCTGCTCCCGGCGAAGTCGAGACCGGCGAGAACTGCGGTCGCGGCTTCGGAGGGCGAGAGCCCCTGCTCCAGGACCAGATCGAGGTAGAGGATCTCGATTATCGCGCTCAGGTGCCAGTCGACGGCTCTGTCGTAGCCGGAGAGCACGAAGCCTTCGCGCCAGCCGCCGCCCGCCCTGCCCATCATCGTGGACGGCACGCCGCCCGACATGACCTCGCACGAGCTGAAGTGTATCAGGACGAGCCTGTCGCGAAGAGGCTCTACAGCCTCGAGCAGATCGCGGGCATCGACGACTCCTCCGGGCAGCTCCAGCCCCTCCGTTGAGCCGTGCGAGGCGAGCAGCAGGATGATCTCGCCGCCATCGAGGGCAGCGGCCTCGAGGCAGAAGCGTGCGAGGTCCTGCGTGTCATGGACGAACCTGTGCCGGACCCCGACGCCCGGGACCCTCTCGAACCAGGCGGTGAGCATCTCGCCGAACGAGTAGTCCTGCTCCTCCATGCTCTCCTGCCACTCGGCCTCGAGGACGACAAGCCACTTCCCGAAGCCGGAGCCGCTTCCGTCGAGGCGGTAGCCCTCCCAGCCATACCAGGTGGCGGAGCCGTCCTCCCGCCACTGGCCCTCGAAGCCGGAGCCGTCCTCGGACAGGGCGAACCATCCGCTGCCGGAAGCTGACGGCTCGGTGTACTCGAACACCAGGCGGCCATCGTCCTGAACGCTGCCCTCGACCGTGCACAGGCCCTGAAGGGAGTACCACCCGTGGACATCGGAACCCTCCTGGACGAGGACGAGCCTTCCGTAGGTCGTCTCCCAGGTGCCGGAGTAGTCGGTCTCCGCGCTGGCAGCCAGCGCCGCGGGAACGAGAACCGGCAGAAGCGCAGTCATGAGCTTGATCATGTTGCCTCCAGAACCGCCCTTATCCTCCTGATACCGCTGGAAGAGCTCTTCTCGGACACTATCCTGAACCTCCCCAGCTCCCCGGTCCGCGTGACGTGGGGCCCGCCGCAGATCTCGCATGAGAACTCACCGACGGTGTAGACCTTAACCCTGTCCCCGTACCTGTCCCCGAAAAGGCCGATGGCGCCCCTCCGGCCGGCCTCCTCGGCCGTCATCTCCTCGCAGGCCACGGGCAGGTCGGCGTCGATCACGCGGTTCACTATCGCCTCTACCTCACGAACCTGCTCCTCGGTGAGCTTCTCGGGATGCGAGAAGTCGAAGCGCAGCCTCTCGTGAGTGATATTGCTACCCCTCTGCTCCACATGCTCGCCCAGCACCATCCTGAGAGCCTGGTGCAGCAGGTGCGTAGCGGTGTGGAGCCTGGTCACGATGGCGCTGTGATCTGCCAGCCCCCCGCTGAACTTGCGCTCGGCTCCCTTGCGGGAGAGCTCCCGGTGCTTGTCGAAGGCGGCCTGATAGCCATCCATGTCGACCCTCAGGCCGTGCTCCGCCGCGAGGCCCACGGTGAACTCGACCGGGAACCCGTAGGTATCATGCAGCCTGAACGCGATCCTGCCCGGGATGATCCTCGCGGGGTTCCTCAGAAGGCCCGGAAGCAGCTTCTCGTACTCCCTGAGGCCTGCCCTCAGCGTCTTTCCGAACTGCTCCTCCTCCCTGGCGATCTCCGTCAGGATCCTCTCCCTGTTGCGCTGAAGCTCCGGGTAGCTGCTCTTCTCTGTCTCGATGGCAAGCCGGGCCATGGCCTCGGTGAATGGATCGTCGATGCCCAGCTTCCTGGCGTGCCTGATCGCGACCCTTATGAGCCTGCGCAGAACGTAGCCCTGGTCCAGGTTGGACGGCGGCACCCCCAGGTCGTCCCCCAGTATCTGCACCGAGGTCCTGATATGGTCCGCGACTACGCGGATGGACCGGAGGGCATCGGGGCCCGGCCTGTCCCCGGCGCCGCAGAGCTTCCTCACGAAGCCGGCCAGGGTGTCGAGGACGGGCACCTGGTAGATGGAGCGGTAGCCGTTCATCATGGCAACCGTCCTCTCCACGCCCATCCCGGTGTCCACGCAGACCCTGTCCAGAGGTGCATAGGTGCCGTCGGGAAGCCTGTTGAACGAGAGGAAGACATCGTTCCAGACCTCGAAGTACTTGCCGCAACCACAGCCGGGCCGGCACCCCTCCCCGCATGCCGGGGCACCGGTATCGACGAACATCTCCGTATCTGGGCCGCATGGCCCGGTGGCCCCCGCCGGCCCCCACCAGTTCTCGCTCCTGTCGAGGTAGTATATTCGCTCCCCGGGGATGCCAAGCTCCTCCCACAGAGCTGCGGACTCCTCGTCAGGGGGGGCCAGATCGTCTCCCGCGAAGACGGTCACGTGGAGCTGGCCGCTGTCGAAGCCCAGCCATCTCCTGTCCGTGAGGAACTCGAAGCTCCAGCCGATGGCCTCGCGCTTGAAGTAGTCCCCGAGAGACCAGTTCCCGAGCATCTCGAAGAATGTCAGATGGGTAGCGTCACCTACCTCGCCGATGTCTCCGGTCCTTATGCACTTCTGGCAGTTGACCAGGCGCTTCCCGGCGGGATGCGTCTCGCCCATCAGGAACGGAACCAGGGGGTGCATGCCGGCCGTCGTGAAGAGGACCGTGGGGTCGTTCTCCGGAATCAGGGAGGCGCCCGGGATCACGGCGTGGCCCTTCTGCCCGAAGAAATCCAGATAGAGTGACTTGAGCTCTTCAGTGGTCATGCCGGAACACCTTCATCAGCTGCGGATCGGTCTCTCGTAGATCCTGTAGGTCTTGTAGGGGACTGCTCCGAGGTCGTTCTCCAGGATGCTCCTCATCGCCGTGTTCTGCTCGAGAACCCAGGAGAGCTCCGCCCAGTCGTAGCCCCTGCCCAGACCTGCTCCGACTATCCGGTCGATGAGCAGGCACTCCAGGCCGCTTCGCCTGTGGGACTCCCGCACTCCCAGGAGCAGCACCCTCATCCCGTCGGGCCTGACTCTGAAGGGTGGGACCTTGAGACGCAACAGCGCCCTGAGCATGCTTCCCCCGGAACCCCTTACGGCCTGGTTGGCGTCGGCCACGGCCGCAGCGAAGGCAACCGGCTCTCCGGCGACTTCCACGATAGGGGCGAAGTCAGGGATCAGCACGGTCCTCAGCTCTCTGGACATCTGGTCGAACTCGCGATCGGTCATCGGGACGAAGCCCCAGTTGTGCTTCCAGCACTCGTTGTAGATGCTGCGGATGATCGCGACCTCTTCCCGGAAGTGCCTCATGTCCATGGGCCTGCACACGGCTCCCGAGCGCTTCGAGACCAGCTTCGCTATCCTCCCGAACCTCTCCGACCTCAGCGTATCCCGGTCCACCCGATAGGCCAGGAGGTCGGCGGCCTTCGTCATCCCGGCCTGCTCGAGCATCTCCGCGTACCACCGGGGATTGTAGGTCATCATGACCACCGGGCTGCTGTCGAAGCCCTTCACGAGCAGCCCTGTCTCCTCGTTGGTCGAGTAGTTGACGGGGCCCCGAAGGCTGTCCATTCCCCTTGCGCCGACCCACTCGGCCGCGGCATCCAGAAGGCCGGCGAAGACCTCCCGGTCACGGACGCCCTCCAAGAAGCCGAAGAAGCCGGTGCTGTCGGAGTGGTACTCGTTGTGGGCACGGTTGACCACGGCGGACACCCTGCCGACGGCGGACCCGGAGGAATCGCGCGCCATGAAGTGCTGGACCTCGGCGTGCTCGAAGAAGGGGTGCTGCCCCGGAGTGAGCAGCTTCCTGAGGGGGTGCTTCAGCGGCTCCACCCAGAGAGGATCGTCGCGGTAGAGGCGGAACTGGAGGTCGATGAACTCGTCTATGCCCGATCTGCCGGAGACCGGCTCGATCCTGACCTGTCCGCTGGCCATGGCCGGATGCCGCTCAGATCAGATCCAGCTCTGAGCCCACCTTCTCGAAGGCCGCCAGAGCCCTGTCGATGCACTCCTCGGTATGCGTCGACATGTAGCTGGTCCGGAGCATGGCCCTGTCGGGAGCGACCGCCGGGCTGATCACCGCGTTCGTGAACACACCCTCCTCGAACAGCCTCTTCCAGGTAAGGAACGTGAGCATGTCGTCGCCTATGATGACCGGGATGATGGGAGCGGCACACGAGTCCCCTATGTCGTAGCCGAGCTGCCGGAGTCCCTCTCGGGCCCTGTCGGCAGCCCTGTGGACGTTGGCGAGCCTCTCCGGCTCCTCCTGGATGACCTCCAGTGCCGCGAGAACGGTCGCGACAGCCGGCGGCGGCATGCTGGCAGAGAAGATGAGCGGCCTCGAAGCGTGCTGGATGTAGTCCATGACCTTGGCCGGTCCCGAGGCGAAGCCGCCGATGCTGGCGAAGGACTTGCTGAAGGTGCCGACCAGGATGTCGACCTGGTCCTCTACGCCGAAGTGCTCCGCCGTGCCCCGGCCATGCTCGCCCATGACCCCGACTCCGTGAGCGTCGTCCACGATCACCCTGGCCCTGAACTCGTGCGCCAGCGGCAGGATCTCGGGCAGGTTGGCCAGATCCCCCTCCATGCTGAAGACGCCGTCGACCACCAGGAGGGCGCCCATCTCGCGCTCACGCTCGAGGAGGTGCCTGAGGTGGCCGGTGTCGTTGTGCCTGAACTTGAAGACCCTGGCGTGGCTCAGCCTGGTGCCGTCTATGATGGAGGCGTGGTCGGACCTGTCGACGAAGATGGTGTCGCCCTTGTGGGCCAGCGTCGATATCACGCCCAGGTTGGTCTGGAAGCCCGTGCTGAAGGTCAGCACCCTCTCGCTCTTGAGGAACTCCGCCAGCTTCTCCTCCAGCATCACGTGCAGATCGAGCGTGCCGTTGAGGAAGCGTGAGCCGGTGCAGCCCGTCCCATACTTCTCGAGGGCCATGATCGCCTTCTGCTTGACCGTGGGGTGGTTGGTCAGGCCGAGGTAGTTGTTGGAGCCGAGCATGATGATCTTGCGGCCGTCTATCTCCATCTCCGGGCCGACCTGGCCGCTCAACGGGATGAAATAGGGGTAGAGGCCCTGCTCACGCACTCTGGTGGCCCTGTCGAAATCCAGGCACTTCTGGAAGATGTCCATCGCTGAACCTGTCTTGCGAGTGTGTACCGGGTGTCGTAACGTTGGGCTTGGATTCTAATTCTGGCGGGCTGTCAAGTCAACGGAGATGCGCATGAGAGCTTTCCTTACGGGCGTATCAGGGTTCGTCGGGAGCCACCTGGCAGACCGTCTCCGGAGGGACGGCCACGATCTGGTCCCGGTGTGCAGGCCAGCGTCCAGGCTCCCGGAGCTCTCGTGCAGCCTTGACGTCAGGAGGCTGGATTTCCTCGACGTCGACGAGCTCGCGGACTGCATGCAGGGAGTGGACGCGATCTACCATGCCGCCGGGGCGACCAGCGGCAGGAGCCAGGACGAGCTCGACAGGGCGAACGTCGCGACGACGCGCTGCCTGCTGGAGGCCAGGTCGAGGGCGGCTCCCGAGGCCCTCTTCGTCCTCGTGTCCAGCCTATCCGCCGCCGGGCCCAGCGGCTCCGGAGGGGTCCCCGTTGGGCCCTACGGAAGAAGCAAGCTGCTGGCCGAGATGTGCCTGCGGAAGTTCGAGAGATGGGTCATCGTGCGTCCCCCGGCGGTCTTCGGCCCGGGTGACCGGGCCACAGCGCCGCTGTTCGGGATGGCCAGGGCCGGGCTGCTCTTCCTGCCGGCAAGCAGGAGCGCCAGAGTACCGCTGGTCTACGTGGAGGACCTCGCGGAGATGCTCGCCAGCCTGCCGTCGCGCGAGGAGGCGGTGACCGCGAAGACCCTCGTTCCCGCATACCCCGAGCCTTTCGGCTGGAGGGAGCTGGCGGGACTGCTGGAGCGGGCAGCAGGGCGGAAGATCCTGACCGTCCCGGTCCCGGGGGCACTGGTCAGGCTCGCGGGCCGCCTGTCGGAGCTGGCGGGCCTGTTCTCCCGGAAGCCGCCCGTCTTCGATCGCTACAAGAGCCTGGAGTTCCTTGCCGAGGGCTGGGACCTGGACAAGGGCGAGACCGTGGCTCTCAGCGGATGGTCACCGGCAACGCCGATCGAGGAGGCGCTGAGGCGGACCCTGACAGGCCAGGCGGCTCCGTGAGCGGAGTGGCCTTCCGGTTCTCCGTCGCCGGTTCGGTGGTATCGGATGTCAGCGCTTGTAGCCGAACCTCTTGAGCAGCTCGATCCTGCTGTCCCTGTCGCCGTCCGATTCGACCGCCAGCGGGGACTCGCCGTCTATCACGCCCAGTATGGCCCCGCCTCCCGTGGCTCTGGCGACCACGACCGAGACCGGGTTGGCGGTGGCGCAGTGGATGCCGCAGACCTCCGGGACAGCCTTGATGGCGTTGAGGACCTGTATCGGATAGGCGCTGCCCAGGACGACCAGGAAGCTGTGCCCGCAGCCGAGTCTCATCAGGTTCTGCTCGGCCACACGCTGCAGCTCGGAATCCGTGCCGTCGCTCCTGACCAGCCTGGGCCCGGAGGCCTCCGAGAACGCCAGGCCGAAGGGGCTGCCGGGCACGGTACCGGCCACCGCCTCGTAGAGATCCTCGACGGATTTGATGAAATGGCTCTGCCCGAGGATGATGTTCGATCCTTCAGGGTACTCCAGAGCTACGAGCTCTATGCTTGCATCCATCTTCGAGGGGCTTTCCTTTCCGTTCCGCCCGGCGGTCAGAACCGCTTCCTTTTCCGTGCGGGAGGGATTCCCATCTGAGTCCGGTAGTTCGCCACTGTCCGGCGCCTGACGTCTATGCCCATGGATCTCAGGGTCTCGGTCAGGGCGGCGTCCGAGAAGGGGGCGTGTGGGTCCT
>JAFGKQ010000127.1 GCA_016928495.1 Candidatus Fermentibacterales bacterium | reverse complement strand
GAAGTATGCAGCGGGCCCCCGTATCTGTCAAACGCCTCCTCTTCCGCGCCTTCCAGCATCCAGAAGGGCCCTCCTCAAGCTGTCGAGCTTGCGGAACGGGTACCGCAGTGCCAGGGCCAGAACCGAGGAGCCCTCGAACGGTCTCGAGCAGGGCTCGCAGAGGTCTATCTCGCGGTGTCTCCCCTGGGCGTGGAGCCTTCTCAGCCGCGTCAGCGTCTCGCCCCGCCAGACCTCCTCGATCGTCTGCCGGTTGAGGTCACCGACGATCAGCTCCGCGTTCAGGTCCCTGCAACAGGGAACGACCTTTCCGTCCCAGCAGACGGTCATGCTGCTCCACAGGTGAGAGCATGGCCTGGGGGAGCTCTCTCTGACCGCAGAGACATTGTAGGAGGGCGAGGACCTCTGGGCCCGGGCATAACTCCCGGCCCAGCTGTGTGCCCTGACCACCTCTATTCCGTCAGGAGGCGAGGAGAAGAGGCCCTTGAGCCTCGAGATGTCCTCTCTCTCTCTCTCTCTCTCTCTCTCTGAAGACCAGCACGTGGAGCCGGACCAGAGGGAAGTGGAGCCCCATGCTGTTCCTCAGCTCGATCATGCTCTCGATGTTCCTGCGCACCTGTTCCCAGTCCAGGCCGGCTCTGGCGAAGGAGAACCTCTCCACGTCAGTGGTGAAGTCGATCCGGATCGCCTTCAGGCCCGCTTCTATCAGCTCTCGCGAGACCTCCGGGGTCAGAAGGGCGCCGTTGGTGGAGAAGAGGACGTGCAGGCCCTTCCCGGCAGCGATCCGGACCATCCCGGGAAGCTCCGGGTGCATGAGCGGCTCCCCTGCGAGGTGGAGGGTGATGACCAGCGGTCTGAACAGCTCGACCTGATCGATCAGACCGCTGAAGAAGGCCGGGTCCATGAACCCGGTCTCTCTCTGTCCGTAGTCGCGTGAGCACATCCTGCAGTGGAGGTTGCAGGCGTTCGTGGGCTCTATGAGAACGAT
The DNA here is from genome assembly GCA_016928495.1 of Candidatus Fermentibacterales bacterium. GTDB lineage: Bacteria > Fermentibacterota > Fermentibacteria > Fermentibacterales > JAFGKQ01 > JAFGKQ01. The sequence continues at coordinate 4,800 of JAFGKQ010000127.1, read as the reverse complement.
GTTGGGCATGGAGGAAGGGACCGGCCTGCGGAGAAGGTAGTCCGAGGCGCTGCGCAGAGGCTGCAGGACGCTAGAGAAAGAACCCATGGATGGAATGTAACCACTCCTGCCCACCGACTCAATGACGCACTCCTCCCGATCGGTGCCGTCGTTGTTGGTCGAGGACTGCGGCCTCGGTATAATCGAAGCCAAGCGCAGGGGGTCTTCTCTTGTCCATGCCCGTCGTCTCCATCGTGGGTCGCGTCAACGTCGGCAAGTCCACGCTCTTCAACAGGATCGTCGGCGGGCGCGCTGCCATCGTCGACCAGAGCCCGGGCGTTACCAGGGACAGGAACATCGCGGTAGCCTCCTGGGGCGGGAAGAGCTTCTACGTGGTTGACACGGGGGGACTGGCCCCCGGAAGCGAGGACCCGATGCAGGCCTCGATAGAGCGCCAGATCGGGATGGCCGTCGCTGAGTCCGACGTCCTGGTCCTGGTTGTGGACGCGCAGGTCGGCATCCACCCGGCGGACAGCGCCGTGGCGGATCTGGTGAGACGCTCCGGGCTTCCCGTCCTGCTCGTCGCCAATAAGATAGACAATCCAGGGCAGTTCGCTCTCGCAGCCGAGTTCTTCGGCCTGGGCATCGGGAAGCCATGGCCGGTGAGCGCGGCACATGGCACCGGCAGCGGCGACCTGCTGGACGCTCTGGTCGCGCTTCTTCCCGAGGCCCCGGAGCCTGAGGGGGACGAGCTGAGGCTGGCCGTGGTGGGCAGGCCCAACGTGGGCAAGAGCTCGCTCGTGAACAGGCTCTGCGGCGAGGAGAGGAACATCGTCGACGCCCGGCCCGGAACGACGAGGGACTCGACCGACACCGTGGTGGAACACGGCGGGCGGAAGGTCAGGATCATCGACACCGCCGGGCTCCGCCGCAGGAACCGCGACATGGAGGACGTCGAGTACTACAGCGTTCTTCGCACCTGGAAGAGCCTCGATCGCGGTGATGTCGTCATCGTCATGCTCGACGGGCAGGAGGGGCTGACCCATCAGGACCTCAGGATAATCGGACGGGCCTGGGAAGGGGGCAAGGGCGTTCTGATAGTCGTCAACAAGCTGGATCTGGGGCTGGCGCGGAAGCAGTGGCTGGATGACGTGCTGGAGAGGTTCCCGGCCGCCAGATGGATACCCGTGTCATTCGTCTCCGCTCTGGAGGGAACAGGGGTCGGGAGACTGCTGCCGATGGTCATCCGGATTGGAGACAGGAGGGGGGCCTCCATCCAGACAGCAGAGCTCAACAAGGTGCTCAGGATAGCGGTGGCGAAGGCGCAGCCTCCATCTCCCGGGGGCAAGCCCCTGAGGCTCTTCTACGCCACACAGGTGGCCAAGTCGCCCCCCAGGATCGCGATCTTCGTGAACAGGCCCGATCTCGTCCCCGAGAACTACAGGCGTTACCTCGAGAACAGCTTGCACGAGGCCCTGAGCCTCAAGGGGGTCCCGCTGAGGATATCCTACAGGAAGAGGGAGCACTGACGGTGCCTGCCGATGCGCTGCTGATCGCAGGCGCCTTCCTGATGGGCTCCGTGCCGGTGTCCTTCCTGATAGGCAGAGGCCTGGGGGTTGACCTGAGGAGGGTCGGATCGGGCAACGTCGGCGCGACCAACCTGCTCCGGGTCTGTGGCAGAGGGCCGGGACTCGGCGGTCTTGCCGGCGACGCGGTGAAGGGGGCGCTTCCGGCACTGGCAGCCCTGTTGCTCGCCAGGGGCGAGCTGGTGGTCTCTCTCGCGGCCCTGGCGGCCGTTCTGGGGCACGTCTTCAATCCGTGGCTGGGGTTTCGGGGGGGAAAGGGAGTTGCCACCGCGCTCGGCGGAGTCGCAGTGCTGGCTCCGTACCCCGTGCTCGCGGCCACGATCGCCTGGCTCCTCGTGCTCGCTGTCTTCCGCTTCGTCTCGTTGGCCTCGATCGTCGCGGCGGTCAGCCTGGTTCCCGCGGTCTTCCTGCTGATGCCCGGGGAGGCTCACCGTCCGGCCCAGATCGTCTGCTGCCTCTTGTTCCTGCTGGTGACCGTGCGTCATCGAGTGAACATCGTTAGACTTCTCCAGGGCACGGAAAGCAGGTTCGGGTTCGGGAAGGAGAAGAGGGAGAGTTGAGCTGGTCGGCGCCCAGACTCGCCCTGCTCATGCAGAGCCTGGTGGCGAAAGAGCTGAAGATCCGCTACAAGCGCTCCGTGCTCGGGTTCGCGTGGTTCCTTCTCAAGCCTGTCTTCAGCATGATCGTCTTCAGCGTGGTCTTCACCCGCATCCTGCGGTTCGGCGGGTCCATCGAGCACTACGCGCTCTTCCTGCTCTGCGGCCTTCTTCCCTGGAACTTCTTCTCGGCATCCCTGTCCGCTTCCACGGGAAGCCTGCTGGACAACCAGAAGATCATAAGGAGCATCTACTTCCCCAGGCTCGCGCTCCCGATCGCCAGCGTGCTTGCGAACGCGGTTCACCTGGTCCTGGCCCTGGTGGTGCTGGGCGTGGCTCTGGCGGCCTTCGGCCACGTTCCCGGGCCATCCATGCTGGCCCTGCCGCTCGTGCTCGTGCTGTTCGTCGCGATGACCTGCGGGCTGTCACTGCTCATCTGCGTCGGGAACGTCCTGTACAGAGATGTCGCGCAGGTCGTCGAGGTGCTGCTCCTGGCCTGGTTCTACGCCTCTCCCATCATCTATCCGCTCAGCGGGGAGATACCGATCTCGCCCAGGGTGCTGTCGGCCCTGAGGTTCAACCCGGTTGCCGGCGCGATGGAGATATTCCACAGCCTGTTCCACAGTGGCTCATGGCCGGCTTCCTGGTGCTGGGTGTCGCTCTCCTGCTGGGCTTTCGGGCTGCTGCTGGTCGGCGTGCTGGTCTTCAGGAAGGCCGAGCCCTCGGTGGTGAAGGAGCTATAGGGTGGCCGGCGGGCGCGGCGAGATAGGTTTCGAGGGCGTGAGCCTCGATTATACCGTCTACCACGACAGGACCCTGACCCTCTACGAGACCGTCATCAACCTGTTCAACCGCAGGACCAGGCGGGAGAGCTTCCGGGCGCTGGACGACGTGAGCTTCCATCTGTCCCCCGGCGAGTCAGTGGCGATGATAGGCGCCAACGGCGCGGGCAAGTCGACCACGTTGAAGCTGCTGGCCGGCATCTACGAGCCTACCCGCGGCAGGGTGAGCGTCGGGGGGAGGGTGGCTTCGCTCCTGGACCTGGGCGTGGGCTTCCACCCGGAGCTGACGGGTGCGGAGAACGTCTATCTCAACGGGGCGCTTCTCGGGATCGGGCGCTCGGGAATGAGGGAGCTGCTTCCCCGCATAGTCGAGTTCGCGGGGCTCGAGCGCTTCCTGGACACGCCGGTGAAGTACTACTCGGCCGGGATGTTCATGCGGCTCGGATTCAGCCTGGCGACCGCCGTCGAGCCGGACGTCCTCCTGATAGACGAGGTGCTCGCCGTCGGAGACGCCGCGTTCCAGAGGAAGTGCTACGACAGGATATACGGCTACAAGGGCGGGGGAAGGACCATCCTGTTCGTCTCGCATGACCTCGAGGCCGTCGCGAGGCTCTGCGACAGGGCAATATGGCTGGACGCGGGCAGGATCAGGATGGACGGAAGGACGCACGATGTCCTGGCTGCCTACTCGGAGGCCCCTTCCTTGGTGGCTACCGCAACCGCGGTCACCCCCAGGGAGTGGGGGAGCCGCGAGGTATGGATGGACAGCGTGTCGCTGGGCAGGGATGCCGAAGGTCCTCCGTGCAGGTCCTTCCGGCCCGGTGAGAAGATAGTGGTGAGGATGGACGTGAGGAGCAGCCTTCCGGGCGAGGTCGCCGATGTCGTGGCGGGCTTTTCCATCCACAGGCCGGACGGCAGCCTGGTCATCGGCGTGAACAACATGGAGCTCGATCAGCCTCTGCTGCGGCTGACCGGAAGGGCCGGCCTGGTCCTGGAGATCGACCTCGAGGTGATGGAGCCGGGCAACTACGTCATGGGGCTGGCTCTGACCGATCCAGGGAAGAGGATGGACTATCACTGGCGGGACTTCTTCTACCCCTTCACCCTGGAGGGCGAGAGGAAGGAGCCCCCGATGAAGCTCAGGAGCGCGACCTGGAAGTGGTAGCCACCGGAAGCAGGGGCAGGGCCCCGACGGGACGCACGCTGCTGCTGATCCTGGCGGCCGTGATCCTGCCCAGGCTCGCCTGGTTCTGCTTGCTGGGGGGCCACTTGCCCCTGCCCGTCAGGGACCAGGCGCTCTACCTCCACCTCGCCGACAGGATCACATCGGGACACGGGCTGTCTTACGGAGCGGATCTCGCCCTTCTCAAGTCGAGGATGGGAGGCGAGACGCTGCTGGGTTCCTACTGGCACGGAGACCCGGGCTACCTGTTCGGCCTGGCGCCGGTCGAGACTCCCACGGCGACCGTCGAGCCGGGATACCCGGCCCTGTTGGCGGCGGGCTACCTGGTCTTCGGTCCCAGGGCGGGCACCGTCTTCCTGATCAATACGGGCGCGATGGCCCTGGGCGCGATAGCCGTGTTCCTGTTCGTGTCGAGAAGGTGGGGGTCGAGAGCCGCTCTGGGGGCATCGCTGGTCTGGGCTCTCTATCCCTACTACGTCTACTACTCGGCCTACGCCATGTCCGAAGCGCTGCACGTCTCGCTCCTGCCGGTCTGCATCCTGCTTGCCGACATGGCCTCGGGCTCGGGGAGGTCCTTCTGGGCGGGGCTGTCCGGCCTGTCGTGCGGCCTGCTGTTCCTGGTCCGCAGCTCGGCGTTCCCGCTGCCGGTGCTCCTGGCCATCTACGTGGGCGTT
>JAFGKQ010000008.1 GCA_016928495.1 Candidatus Fermentibacterales bacterium | reverse complement strand
GACGGGTCTCCAACCCGAGGTCCTGACCGGCCTGATCGAGGAGGGCGGCGCACGCCCTTTCCTCCCCGTGGTCGTCAGGTCCGGGATGGGAGTTCAGGAAGTGAGCAGCCTGGCCGAGAACCTCTATCGAATGGGCGGCGTGATCCTCGAGGTCGTCCCGATGAGAAGATACCCGCTGGGTTGCCTCTACAGCCATCTGATCGGCTATGTCGGGAGGGCGGAGCAGGACTACAGGTATCCGGGAGAGATGGTTGGGAGAGCCGGTCTCGAGTTGGTCTTCAACGACCGGCTGAGGGGCGAGCCGGGATTCCGCAGCCAGGTGGTCGATGCCATCGGGCAGGTGGTCGAGGAGTTCGAAGGCACCGGCCAGACGACTCCACGGCCGGGCGGTGATCTGGTTCTGACCGTGGACAGCAGGCTGATGGGAATAGCGGACTCCCTTCTCTCGGCCGGATCCACACCCGGCTCGATAGTCGTCATAGACTACTCCACCGGGGAGCTCCTGTGCATGGCTTCATGGCCCACCTTCGATCCACGTGCCTTCGTGAGGGGAATGAGCCAGGCCGAATGGGATGCTATCAGGAACGACTCCGGGAATCCCCTCCTGGGGAGGTCCTGGGCTGCCCTCTACCCTCCCGGCTCGACCTACAAGATCGTCACGGCAGCCTACCTTCTCGAGCGTGGGATAGTGTCCAGGGACTCGCGCCCCGATCCGTGTTTCGGAGTTTATGAGCTGGGGGGCAACGAGTTCGGATGCTGGAGATCTCACGGCCGGATAGGGATCGTGGACGCCCTGGCCCAGTCTTGCGACATCTTCTTCTACAGGACCATCCAGGAAGGGGACATGGATGATCTCGCCGGGTTCTCCAGAGGACTCGGCCTTGGTCAGAGGATCCTCGATCTGCCCGGAGAGCAGGAGGGCCTGGTTCCGGACAGGCAGCTCATGGAAGACATGTACGGGCCCGGGAGGTGGGGCCTCGGCAACCTTCTCAACGTCGCCATCGGCCAGGGCGAGCTGCTCGTGACCCCACTGCAGATGGCTGTTATCACAGGCATCTTCGCATCGAGGGGCACCATGCCCGGTCCCAGGCTGATCCTGGACGGAGAGCCGATGAAGCTCCCCGATTCCCCGGTAGGCTCGACCGAGACCTGGCAGGTCGTGGAGGAAGGCATGAGGCGAGCCGTCACGGACAGCAGGGGCACTCTGCACAGGGCCATGGACGGATCGGAGCTCGAGTTCTACGGCAAGTCCGGGACTGCCGAGAGCCCTGGCGGGGATCACGCGTGGTTCATCGGCTACGTTAGGGAGCCGAGGACCCTTGCCGTGGCCGTGGTACTGGAGGAGGGCGGTCACGGCGGGGCCGTGGCCGCACCCGTTGCGGAGACCCTCCTGACCGTCTACTGCGGCGGGGGGCACGATTGAGAGCCGGAAGCTCGCTGGATCGACTGGTCGTCGCATCCGCCTCGCTGATAGTGATCATCGGGCTCCTCACCGTCTACTCCGCCGGAAGGGTCGTAAGCGGCGAGAACATCTTCCTGCGCCAGGTGGTCTGGCTGGCAGTCGGCTCGGGACTGCTGGTCTTCACGACAAGGATGGACCTGAGGTTCCTGGACGAGATCGCTCCCTGGCTCTACATCGCATCATGCCTGCTGCTGCTCGTGGTCCTCTTCTTCGGGACCGGTCCGGCGGGCAGGTGGCTGCACATCGGTCCGCTCCGCTTCCAGCCATCCGAGTTCGCCAAGGCCGCCATGCTGCTGATGGCCGCTCACGTGCTGTCCTCCAGGAGGCACCCTCTTCAGGAGAGGCTCGGCAGGCCCGGGCTCTTCGTATGGGCGATACCTGCAGTCGTGCTCACCTGGCTCGAGCCGGATGTCGGCACTGCGGCCGCCATGATCTTCATGCTGCTGCTGACCTTCCACTGGGCCGGGGTCGGCCTGAGCTGGATCTTCCTGTTCATCAGCCCTCTTCTCGCGGCCCTGTGCTCCATGAGCACGCTGCTCTGGATCTGCTTCGCCGTCGTGCTCGCACTGGTGCTGATCTACAGGAGGGTGAGCCTGCCCGGCTGGCTGACGCTGTTCGGTCTCAACGCTCTGGTCGGTGCTCTCTCCCCTGTCGCATGGTCCCTGTTGAAGCCCTACCAGAAGGCCAGGCTCATGACCTTCCTCAACCCGGCATCCGATCCTCACGGGGCCGGCTGGAACGTGATCCAGTCGAGGGTCGCCGTCGGCTCTGGAGGAAGCCTCGGGCAGGGCTTCCTCAGGGGGACGCAGAAGGAGCTTGCATTCCTTCCGGCAAGGCATACCGACTTCGTGTTCTCGGTCTGGGCCGAGGAGTTCGGCTTCCTGGGCTGCTTCCTGCTCCTCGCTGCCTACTCGGTTCTCGTCTGGAGGATGCTCGTCATCGCCAGAAGGTCGGCGAGCCCCTTCCGCTCGATACTCACGGCGGGAGTGGCGGCCTACTTCGCGATGCAGGTCTTCATGAACGTAGGCATGACCATCGGGATCATGCCCGTGACCGGCCTTCCGTTGCTGCTGGTCAGCTACGGCGGAAGCCACCTGATCGCGAGCCTGTTCCTCATAGGGCTGGTGCTGAACGCAGGCATGACCTGGAGGGAGTTCTAGGGAGCGTCGGCCTCTCCAGGGCCGGGGTTGCAGCGGAGCTTCCGATGGCGTACAATCCTCTGCTGTCGGATGGAGCCGGTCGGGGTCCGGCTTCGAGCCTGCGAGGTGGGTTGGCTTGCATCCTGTCATTTTCCGCATAGGCACTCTTCCAATCAACTCCTACGGGGTGATGCTCGCGATCTCCTTCATCCTCGGGGTGAAGCTCGCAATGGTCCGGGCCGGCAGAGCGGGCTTCAGTCCCTCATCGATCGCGGATCTCGGGCTTATCGTGATGGTCTCGGCAATAGCGGGCTCCAGGGCCTTCTACGTCCTCACTCATCTGGAGGAGTTCAGCAGCAACTGGCTGGAGGTAGTGGCCATCTGGAAGGGCATGTACGGACTGAGCATGCTCGGCGGGGTGGTCCTGGCGATGGTCGCCGGCTTCGCCTTCGTCGCGTACAAGAGGTGGAACGCCTGGAAGCTGGCGGACGCCGTGATCCCGGCATTCGCGCTCGGGATATTCATCACCAGGATAGGGTGCTTCTTGAACGGCTGCTGCTTCGGCACGCCTACCTGCTCGCCGCTGGGGGTGAGCTTCCCCGAGGGCTCCCTGCCATGGTCGGTCTACGGGAGCGCAGCCATCCATCCGGCACAGCTCTATAGCTCACTGACGGGCCTCTACATGCTGCTCGTGCTGCTGCTCGCGGACCGGAGGGGCCACTTCCGCGGCTTCGTGTTCGTGCTGTTCTTCGCGCTCTACGGTGCTACCCGCTTCGGCATCGAGCTCTTCAGGCATTTCGACCAGTCGCCGACCCCGCTCTTCGGGCACAGCCCTCTGACCGGCCTTGACGGGATCACCAACAACCAGGTGATCAGCCTGGTCATTCTGCTGGCCGCCATGTCGATCGGAGTCTTCCTGTACCTGCGATCATCCAGAGACTCCTGAGAGCCTGGGCTCCCGACTGGGAGTGCGGGGCCTGCGGCGCCAGAGTCAGGCAGGAGCGGTCTCCTCTCCGGCTCTGCGACTGGTGCATGCGGAGGCTCAGGCCCAATTCCTGGTCGCACTGGAGCGCCACGGGCCTGCCGGTCCGCAGGGGCTTCCCGGAGTCCGGGGTGGCCGTTCACAGCGCGTTCGCACATGAAGGCGCGGCCAGAGACCCGATCGTCCGTCTCAAGTACGACGGGTTGAGATGGCTTGCCGCCCCGGCCGCGGCGATGATGCTGCGCGGTGTTGCGGAGCTGCCTCGAAGGGGTGACCTGATCCTGCCGCTTCCTCTGGCGCCTTCGCGTCTGAGGCAGAGGGGGTTCAACCAGTCCGAGCTCATCGCTGCCAGGGTCTGCAGGGCAACGGGAGCGAAGCTCTCGCGGGCCCTCTCCAGAAGCGATGACAGGCCGCCGCAGGTTGGCCTCGGAGCGGGTGCCAGGAGAGCGAACGCCCTCGGGGCCTACCGTTGCGGTGAGCTTGCTTCGCACTCCGGGAAGATCTGGCTCCTGGATGATGTCGTCACCACCGGGAGCACGATGGATGCAGCCTCTGCGGCAGTTCGCCTGCTTACGGGGTTCCTGCCCCATGCGGGACTGACGGTCACCTACCGTCCTCCCGAAACCTGAGCGTGCCTGCCCCTCCCCGCCTCAGTCTAGCCATTCCCGACGGTGCTTCGTATGATCGTTCGAGAGGCCCCGGTGCTCGCAGATCCAGCAAGGTGCTATCGGCGTTTGCGATGAAGCGGACCACCAATGACTACGAGAGGTGAGAGCGAGTGATCCACAAGCTGTGTTTCGGTATAGGCGATGTCCCGGCGTGTGCCCGTTACGGTCTGAGCGCCCGCAAGATATGGGTGCTGTTCAAGGCTCTGGTGCTCTCCTGGCTGGCCTGGGGCGTCTTCGTGTACCTCGGGTTCCTTGCCGCCGGTGAGGACATCGCCTCGGTCTGGAGCAGGGCGAGGCTGCTCCCGCTGCCTGGAGGCATCTTCTGGGAGAGCTGGCCCGCGGTTGCGCTCCTTGCCGTGGGCTGCGCCCTGATCGTCTACGCTCTGGAGGCGGCCTTCCTCAAGGTCGCCAGGATGACCTTCGAGCAGGCCAGGGGAGACGACTTCTTCTCGGGCCGCGATGCGAGCGCGTTCCTCTCAGCCCATTACAAGCCGCTCATAGCCACTCCGGTCGCTCTCCTGATTGCTGTCCTGCTGACCATGGCCGGAGGCTGGCTACTCGGTCTCCTGGGCAGCATACCCGCAGTCGGCCCGGTGATCATGGGCCTCGTTGCGGTGCCGGCTTTCGGGGCGGGTCTGATCCTCATCCTGCTGCTGCTGGCCTTCTCTCTGGGGTTCTTCCTGGTCCCACCGATCGTGGCCACGACCAGAGGCGACACTTTCGAGTCTCTCTTCGAGCTCTTCAGCACCATCACGTCACAGCCCTGGCGGCTCGCCCTCTACTCCCTCGTGAGGGTCCTGGTGGTGGGCCTTGCCACGGCGGTCTTCCTGCTGTTCAGCTCCCTGTCTCTCGGCCTCCTGTCCTGGGTGGTATCTCTGGCGGCCGGTCCCGGGCTGGGCCAGTCTCTGGTCAGTGCTCCCCAGTACGTCGGCCCCGAGCTGTTCGGGTCCTTCTCCGGGCTGGTCGATCCTCTGGGGATGGTGCCCGTCCAGGCCTCACCGTGGGGCGGGCTCGCCGGCGTGCTGACAGCCCTGTCAGGCTGGGCCATTCTGCTCCTGATCGTCTCGTATCCGCTCTCGGCCTGCTTCTCCGGCTGGACGATAACCTATCTTGCTCTGAGGTATCGCAAGGACGGGGAGGACCTTCTCGCCAGGGCTGACGACGAGGAGTACCGGGCATTCGAACAGGAGTACGGCTCGGCGGACGAGAGCGAGGGGGGCAGTCGACCCCTCGCCGGAAGCGCTCCCGGGCAAGTCGAGGAAGAGGAGAGGGACGACGACGTTGAATAGGGAGGAGGGGGTGTCCCACCTTTCCTGCCGATGACCGCGAGACCCGACTTCGTCCATCTGCACCTTCATTCGGAGTACAGCCTCCTTGACGGGGCAATAAGGTTCTGCCGCCTGGGCGAGGCGGTGAGGGACATGGGCATGAAGGCTGTCGCGGTGACCGACCATGGCAGCCTCTGCGGCGCCATCGACTTCTGCCGGACCATGAGCGAGGCCGGTGTGAAGCCCATAGTCGGCATGGAGGCCTACCTCACCACCGGCAGCAGACACGATCGCAGCTACAGGCCCGGCTCGAGGCCCTACTTCCATCTGACCCTGCTCGCCGAGAACATGGAGGGCTACAGGAACCTCTGCAGGCTCTCGTCCCTGGGCTATCTCGAAGGCTTCTACTACAAGCCCAGGATCGATCGTGAGTGCCTGGAACGCTACAGCTCCGGGCTCTTCATAGGCTCCGCCTGCCTGCAGGGAGAGGTAGCGCAGAGCCTTCTGGTCGAGGACGCGGAATCGGCCCGTTCGACCGTTCGCTACTACCAGGACCTGGTCGGCCACGACCGCTTCTTCATCGAGCTGATGGACCACGGGCTGGAAGACGAGCGGCGGATCCTGCCTGCTCTTGCAGATCTTGCACGCTCGACGGGCGCCATCCTTGCCGCTACCAATGACGCCCATTACCTCCACCGGTCGGACAGCAGATCACACGAGGTCCTCCTGTGTCTCCAGACGCAGAAGAAGCTGGAGGATGCCGACCGGATGCGCTTCGGCTCCGACGAGTTCTTCGTCAAGGACCCTATGGAGATGGCCAATCTCTTCGGATGGGTTCCGGAGAGCCTGACCAATACCGTCCATATCGCGGAGAGATGCGGGCTCGAGCTGGAGCAGAGCGGACCGCTCCTGCCGGACTTCCCCCTTCCCGAAGGGGAGGGATCCGCCGGAGCGTTCCTCGAGAGAAACGCTCTGGAGGGCCTTTCGGAGCGTCTCGGCAGGCAACCGGATGCGCCCGAGAGGCAACGGCTCGAATCGGAGCTTGCCGTGATTCGGGAGATGGGGTTCCCGGGCTACTTCCTCATCGTCTCCGAGCTTCGGAGCTGGGCCCGGTCCAGGGGCATCCCGATGGGTCCGGGAAGAGGCTCCGCAGCGGGCAGCCTCGTCTCCTACGCCACGGGGATAACCGACATCAACCCGTTGGAGCACGGACTCAGCTTCGAGCGGTTCCTCAACCGCTCGAGGCGGGAGCTGCCGGACATAGACCTGGACGTCTGCTACGAGCGCAGGGGCGAGGTGATCGACCACATCATCCAGCTCTACGGCCGTGAGAGCGTCTGCCAGATCATCACGTTCAACAGGATGAAGGCCCGCATGGCCATACGCGACACGGCGAGGGTCATGGGTCTCTCCTACGAGGAGGGTGACGAGCTGGCCCGGATGGTTGCCAGGTCGCAGTCCCCCGATCCGTCGATGTCGGAGTTGATGGACGAGGTGCCGGAGCTCCGGACCAGGGCGGAGGCCGATCCCAGGGTCGCGGAGCTCCTGCGGCACTGCGAGGTGCTCGAGAACATCGCCCGGAACTCGTCGGTCCATGCGGCGGGCGTGATCATCGCCCCCGGCGACCTGATGGACTACGTGCCTCTCGCAACCACGGGCTCGGGCGAGATCACCACGCAGTACGAGAAGAAGGCGGTCGAGACCATCGGTCTTCTGAAGCTCGACGTCCTGGGGCTGCGGACCGTCACGGTGATCAGCCAGGCGGTCGGGATGCTCCATGCCAGGGGAGTCGAGCTGGAGATCGAGGATATCCCTCTCGACGACGCGGCTACCCTGGCGCTGCTCTCGCGCGGAGAGACCGTAGGGGTCTTCCAACTGGAGAGCCCGGGGATGAGAGAGGCGCTTCGCAGGATCGCGGTGAGCGAGTTCGACGACATAACCGCGGTGGTCGCCATCTACAGACCCGGGTCCATGGACATGCTGGACCTCTACGTGCGGAACAAGCACGGGGACGGTGTTCCCCGTGACGACCTGAGGACCAGGCACCCGGTCCTGGGTGAGATACTGGAAGAGACGTACGGCGTGATGATCTACCAGGAACAGGTGATGGAGATCGGAAGCCGCTTCGCCGGGATGAGCCTTGCCGATGCCGACGTTCTGCGAAGGGCCATGTCCAGGAAGATACGGGAGGTGATGCTCGAGCAGAGGGCCAGGTTCATCGAGGGCGCGGTGGCGAACGGAGTGAGCGCGGGACTGGCCAGCACCGTCTTCGAGCTGGTAGAGAAGTTCGCGGGATACGGGTTCAACAAGTCGCACGCCGTCAGCTACGCGATGCTGGCCTACCAGACTGCCTACCTCAAGGCTCACTTCGCTCCCGAGTTCATGGCGGCAACCATGTCGAGCGAGATAGGCAGGATAGACAGGCTCAGCGAGCTGGTGGAGGAGTGCAGGAGGCTCAGGGTCAGGGTCCTGAAGCCATCGGTGAACGAGAGTGAGACCAGGTTCACCGTGGACGACGAGGGGAGCATTGTCTACGCGCTCTCGGCCATCAAGAACGTCGGAGAGGCGCCCTCCGACGCGACAGTCGCCGCTCGATCGGAGGACGGGCCTTTCCGCGACATCTTCGAGCTGTGTGCGAGGCTGGACGGAAGGTGCCTGAACAGGAAGGGGCTGCAGTCCCTGGTGGAGGCCGGGGCGCTGGATTGCCTGCCGGGCACCAGAGGACAGCTCCTGGCCGTTCTGGACGAGGCCGTCGACTACGGAGCCAGGATCAGGCAGTTGCGGGAGGCAGGCCAGATGTCCCTGTTCTCGGCAGGGGGAGCCTCGGCTCTGCCGGTCGCCCCGGAGCTGCCGGACGTCGAGGATCTCAGCGAGGAGTCCAGACTCAGCTCGGAGAAGGCGCTCCTTGGCTTTTACCTCTCCGGGCACCCCCTCGACCAGTACATCGAAGAGCTGCGGTCCCTGTCCGTTCAGGGAGCCCCGGGAGGAGGGCCCGGCAAGAAGGTCTCGATTGGTGGTGTCATCGTCGACAGGAAGGACACATCCAGCAGGAAGGGCGATCCCATCTGTTTCGTGACGCTGGATGGCAGGGGCTACACGCTCGAGGCCGTTGCTTTCTCCGAGCAGATCTCGCAGTATGATGACCTGTTGCAGCCAGGCTCGTTCGTTATGCTGGAGGGCGAGATGAGCCGCCGCAGGAACAACCGGTCGGGTGGGGAGTCCGGCCTGGTCATCGGCAGGGTGATCGAGCTCTCCGAGTGCAGGAGGGTCCTCAACGCGGGGCTGCATCTGCTGCTGGAAGACGGTCAGTACGACATCGGCGACCTGGAGAGGGCGGTGGACCTCATGCGGGGTAATCCTGGCAGGGGAGCGGTTACCGCGCAGATCACCGGCAGGTCCGGGCGAACGCTGAAGGTGAGGTCCCGATCCATCCGGATCGACCCGAGCGACCGTCTGCTGTCCGGCCTCAGAGAGATACTGGGAAGAGACCGGGTGGTCCTCAGGAGAGGGAGGGATACGGGGTGAAGAGGTCCAGGTTCTGTCTCCCGGCGCTGACCTGGCTGCTGCTGGCCACGCCGCCGGGCTGTCCCGCCTCGGAGCTGCTGAGAGTGGTCACCGAGCCAACCGCAGGCGTCCTGTCGGCAAGGACCTACTACGCTTCCCTGGCGACCTTCCCGAACGAGGGGCTCGTGATAGGCCTCGACGTGGGAGTGGTGCCGAGGCTGATGGTGGGGGTGAGGTACGGCGGTGAGCACCTCACGGGTCTCAGTGATCCCGTGTGGTACGATCACGTCAGGGTGGCTGCCAGGTTCAGGTTCCTGGACGAGAGCCTGGCCCTGCCCGGCATCGCGCTGGGATTCTCGAACCAGGAGGAGGGCCCGAGGACCGGGGCAACCTACTCGCGTCTGTCGCGAGGAGTGTACCTGTCAGCCAGCAAGAACTTCGAGCTGGAGGGCAGTCTGGCCTTTCACGCCGGAGTCAGCCTCTCTCTGGAGGACTCCGACCATGCCGGGTGCTGGCTCGGGCTGGACAAGAGCCTGCCCGGCGGGTTCGGCGTGGCGCTTGACTACGATCCGGCGACCAACGAGGCAGACTCGGTGAGATTCGACGAGGGAGGGGGCTTCGTCAGCGCCGAGATCTTCTGGCAGAGCTTCGGGCAGGTCAGAGTCTCCCTTCAGCTCAGGGACCTCCTGGAAACTGGAGGACAGACCTACAGGGCCCTTGCGGTTGACTTCCTCGGCCTCTTCCTCTGATGAGCAGCCCGTTTCCGTCTCACCTGCCGGGAGTCATGGGACTGCCGGATGGAGCACATGACGCGTGATGGCTGATATGACCGATCACGACCGGAGGTACGCCGGGCTCATACTGGGCACCGGGGTCAACCTCCGGGAGGGGCAGTGCCTGCTGCTTCGGGCGGATGCCTGCAGCCGGCGCTTCGCGCGGCTGATGTCCTCCACGGCCTACGGTATGGGCGCCAGGTGGGTCGAGGTGGCCTACGAGGATCAGGCGCTCGAGAGGGCCAGGCTGGACCACAGCTCGGAGGACTATCTCGAATTCGTGCCTGACTTCGTGGCAGGCAGGGCCCACGAGATCGTCTCCCAGGGCTGGGCCGTGGTTTCACTGCGCGGTCCCGAGCATCCGGACATCATGGAAGGAGTCGACCCCGCAAGGCTCGGAAGGGCCAGGAAGGCCATCTCGATAGCCGGCCGCGAGTACATGTCTGCGATCGCCTCGAACCTGATCCAGTGGAACGTCTGTCTCTACCCCACCGCCGGCTGGAGCCGCAAGGTCCTTGGCGATACAGCGGACTGGGAGGAGGGGATATGGCGCGTCCTCGATCCCATCCTCCGGCTCGACGAGGAGGATGCTCCGTCCCGGTGGCTCTCGCACGACGGCGAGCTGAAGCGAAGGTGCCGCTTCCTCAACGATAGGTCCTTCGACCGCTTCGTCCTGACTGGCCCAGGCACCCGGCTGCAGGTGGGCATGGCTCCCGGGAGTCGTTTTGCCGGAGGGAGATGCGTGTCCTCGAGCGGGGTCGGCTTCTTCCCGAACATCCCCACCGAGGAGGTGTTCTCCACGCCCGACTTCAGGCGAACCGAGGGCAGGCTGACCTGCACCAGACCGCTCTACCTCATGGGCGCCAGGGTGGAGGAGCCCTGGTTCGTCTTCCGCGAGGGTGCCGTGGTGGAGTGCGGGGCCTCGCGCGGGTCAGAGGTCCTGGAGAGATACCTGGAGACCGACGCGCAGGCCAGGTATCTCGGGGAGATCGCACTCGTGGGTGGGGACTCCCCCATCTACCGGTCAGGCTTGCTTTTCCATAACGTACTGCTGGACGAGAACGCGGCCTGTCACGTGGCGCTCGGCAACGGCTACACCGACACCGTGGAGGGTGCCTCCGGCAAGACCGACCGGGAGCTGCTCGAGATGGGGTGCAACGTGTCTCTCGTCCACACGGACTTCATGTTCGGATCCCCGGGGCTGTCCGTCAGAGGACTCGGAAGTGACGGCACGGAGACGACCATAATGCGTGACGGTGAGTTCGTGATCTAGTAGAAGGGGCTCTGCAATGCTCAACGAGAAGCTGAGAGAGATCCTGGCGTGTCCGAAGTGCAAGGGCGATCTGGAGTACAGGACCGAGCCGGAAGAGGTCCTGATATGCAACGCCTGCAGGCTCGTGTACGAGGTTCGCGACGGCATTCCGATCATGCTCATCGACGAGGCGCGGCCGCTCGAGGACTAGAGCGCATCTCGTGGATCTCAGGCTCAGGGTGAAGGTCAGCCCGCGCTCTTCCAGGACCGGCTTCTGCGGGCTGATGGCGGACGGCTCGCCCAGGATAGCGCTCAGGTCCGCCCCGGCCGGGGGAAGGGCCAACCACGAGCTGACCGAGTACATCGCCCGCGAGTTCGGCGTAGGCAGGAACGATGTGGAGATCGTCTCGGGGCTCAGATCCAGCAGGAAGACCCTGCTCGTGAGAGCTCCCGCACACAGGCCCGAATGGCTGCCGGGCACCGGGGAAGCGGAGGGTATCTCATCCTGAACGAGGGAAGACCGGGAATGGACTCCTCGCTCCGGGAGGAGCTGAAGAAGCTGAGGTCTCTGCTGAGGATACTGCGGGAGATCAACCAGACGAGGGACCTGCACTCCCTGCTGAGACTCCTGGCCAGGGAGACCAGCAGCGTCATCAACGCCGAGAGGTCGACGGTCTTCCTTCATGATCCCGACACTGACGAGCTATGGTCGATAGTCGCGGAGGGCGAGAAGGACCAGATCCGGATCGGTGTCGGGACCGGCATGGCGGGCTTCGTCTTCAGGAGCGGGGAGACGCTGCTCATCCCCGATGTCATGGAGGACACGAGGTTCAACCCCGCGATAGACCAGAAGACCGGGTTCCGGACCAGGAGCGCCCTGACCGTTCCGATAGTCAACCCTGACGGCCGCACGCTCGGATCGTTCCAGGTCGTCAACAAGCTCCGTGGCGAGTTCGACGACCAGGATGCCGAATTCCTGGAGGCCATAGCGAACGAGGCGGCCATATCGATAGAGAACGTCCAGCTCTACGAGAGCCGCAAGAGGATGTTCGACAGCCTCATCGACGCCCTCGCGGAGTCCATCGAGTCCAGGGATCCCCTCACCGCCGGCCACAGCGAGAACGTGATGCGCTATGCCGTGGCGATCGCGGAGGAGCTCGGCCTTCCCGGCTCCGAGCGGGAGACCATCAAGTACGCCGCTCTTCTGCATGACTATGGCAAGATCGGCATACCCGACAGCGTCCTGAGGAAGCCTGGCCCCGAGAGGCTGACCCCCGAGGAGTACACCATCATCAAGAAGCACGTCGAGTACACTCACAATATCCTGTCCAGGATAGATTTCGAGGAAGGCCTCAGACTGGTTCCCCTCTACGCCACCCAGCACCACGAGAGAGCGTCGGGGGATGGCTATCCCGAAGGGCTGGTCCTGGACCAGATCTCGATCGGCGGGAGGATCATCGCGGTTGCCGACGTCTATGAGGCCCTCACCTCGGAGCGGCACTATCGCTCGCCTCTCGAGCCCGGGGCAGCCTATCGCATCCTGGTCGAGGGCATAGGGACCAGCTTCGACGCAGACCCGGTGCTGGCACTGGGAAGGCACCTCGTGGAGGAGGGGGCCATCTCCGCGGCGGACCTGCCCGGACGGCGCTCTCCCGGCATTGATCCTCAGGCCGGCCCGGATCTCCCGGTCCAGCAGTAGGTACAGAGCTTCTCCTCCGGCATCCCTATGGCAGAGATGAGGTCATCGAGCCTCTGGTACATCAGCGAAGTGAGTCCCAGCTCCTTCCTGACCTCTTCGACCAGAGCGCGGAAGCCATCGCTGTCCGGATCGCGGTATGCGGGCGGGACCTCGATCGCGCTGCCCTCCAGCCTCGAGACGGCACGCCTGCCCGCCAGATCCAGCTCGGAGGAGGACCTGGAGAAGTTGAGGAATGGGCAACCATGAAGCAATGGGGGGCAGGCCGGCCTCATGTGGACCTCCGCGGCCCCCGATTCGAACACCCGGCGTATGGTGTCCCTCAACTGCGTCCCGCGGACTATGGAGTCCTCGCAGAACAGCAGCTTCCTTCCCCTTATCAGCTCGGGGATCGGTATCAGCTTCATCCTGGCGACCAGCTCCCTCACTCCCTGGTCCTGAGGCATGAAGCTCCTGGGCCAGGTGGGCGTGTACTTGACGAAGGGCCGCCTGTAGGGCAGGCCCGACTCGGTCGCGTATCCCAGAGCGTGGCCGGTTCCCGAGTCCGGGATCCCGGCGACCATGTCGGCACGCACGCTGTCCCTGCGGGCCAGGAACGCTCCCGACCTGTTACGGGCATCCTCCACGTTGATACCCTCGTAGTGGGATGCCGGGAAACCATAGTAGACCCAGAGGAAGGCACAGATGCTCATGGACTCGCCCGGGGGGGAGATGGTCTCGAAGCCGTCGTGGTGGAGGAGGACCACCTCGCCCGGTCCCAGGCAGTGGCTCGTCTCGAAGCCCAGGTTTGGGAAGGCGCTCGTTTCCAGGGCTGCCGCGGTGGCATCCTCCCGAGTGCCGAGGATGACCGGGGTCCTTCCCAGCCTGTCCCTGGCCGCGTAGATGCCTTGCGTCGTCAGAACCAGCAACGAGCAGGAGCCTTCGACCGACTCCAGCACCCTCCGGATCCCCTCGAGGAAGCTCTCCTCCCTGCTGATGATCATCCCGACGAGCTCGGTCGGGTTGATCATCCCTCCGCTCATTTCCGAGAAGTGGGCTCTTCTCTGCCCCAGTGCCTGGGCAACGATCTCGTCGATGTTGGATATCCTCCCGACGGTCACGACCGCGAAGGTGCCCAGATGGGATCCGATGAGCAGAGGCTGGTCGTCGAGGTCGCTGATGACGCCGATGCCGCAGTGTCCCGAGAGCTGAGGGAGGTCGGGCCCGAGCTTCGAGCGGAACTGGGCGTTGGTGATGTCGTGGATGTACCTGCGGAGCTGCTTGCCGTTGCTTGCCGCCAGGCCGCCCCTCATGGTGCCCAGGTGGGAATGGTAGTCCGTCCCGTAGAACAGGTCCGTGGTGCAGTCCTCGCCCGGCCTGCCGGCTATTCCGAAGAAGCCGCCCAACTCCCCTCCCCTCTCGGGAGCCCTCGCCGATCATGACGGGAGGATCCTCCGGTACTCGCGCTTCCTTCCGTCCGTGGGCTCCTCGAGAACGCTCCCGTCTTAGCCCCTCGAGAGCAGCACGGAACGCGCCTCATGTCCGTGTCGCTGCTGCCCGGACACAGGACGGCCCATCCATCGTGTCGCGTGACCCGGTGCGGCCAGGCAGCGCTGGAGGCCGAGGCATGGCACAGGGACCACTCCGCGTCCGGATTGCCTCGGAGCGCGGTCGCCAGTGGCTCGCCATCCGGAAACGCCGACGGCAGGCTCTCGACCTGGCGCCTCTCCAGCATCATCATCCGGTTGAAGAAGAGCCTGGAGGCGTCTACCCGGCTCAGGGATGACACAGCGCTATCTCCCGTCTCCTTCCGACTCGGCTAGCATGTCGAAGTTCGCGGACGCGGGAAAGGCCGCTGCAGGGACGCTGAGGAGCATGATGGTGAGCACGCCGCGAGTGAGCGCCCTGATTGCCGGACTTGTTGACGGAGGCCCGGCGCTGGAGATCGGGGCGGAAGATCTGGATACGCTGATGGAGACCGCCAGGGTCATCAGGGAGGAGGCCGGAATGACAGGCCGCCTCAGAGCGCTCGAGTTCGACGGCAGGATCCTGGTCCAGGAGCGCACCGGTACCGGTCAGGCGGTCCTGAGGTCAGTGCGCAGCGCCGAGGCTGCCCTGGCCTTCATCGACGACAGGCTCGAGCGCTACGACAGGATGTGGGACGGTTGCGGATGCAGGATCGACTACCTCGCGCCGTTCGACGGGACGAGCAGTCAAGGGGATGGCTCCTGCTCCCTCCCTCCCTCGTAAGGGATTGAGACCGACCTCGTTCTCTTGCTCATCCGGGATGTCGTTCACATAATCGGTGTTTCTTGCCGGGGCTGTGCCCCGGCTGGCCAGGTTCAGGAGCGTGAGTCATGCTCTGTGTTCTTCCGGCCGACTGGGAGACCGGTCGCCTCATCCCGGACGAGCGCCTTCTCCGAAGGGAGCCGGGCGCCACGTGCGCGGATGCGGTCAGGGCCTGGCTCTGCGAGGATGATCCGGACGGGCTTCTCCTGCTCGGGGCGGACGGCGTCGGAGAGAAGGAGTGCTGGCTGCTTGCTTCGGATCATGTCTCCCTGTTCGGGGACGGCCCGCTGGTCGGGGAGGACGATCGTCTACCCGGCCCGAGGTTCCCTTCCCTGAGGGGGTTGTACCTGAGCCCGGAGGGCCCCTGGAACAGGGGAGTCGTGGGGAAGGTGCCGGACTGGAGACTGGCAACGCCTGCGGAGCTCGACTGCCTTGGAGCGGAAGCCATGGTCTCCGATGGCATCGATGAAGCCGTCATGGCGGGTCGTGGGGGGCGCAGAGTCGCTCTGATGGTGAGGGTGAGCGCCTGGGGCAGACGCAACCTGTCGCGTCCGCCGCTCGAGAAGCTGCTTCGAGCGCCCGGATTCGAGACATCCACAGAAGGAGGTGAGGAGCTATGAGTTACAAGGACACGATAAGACTCCCGCAGACTGCTTTCTCCATGAAGGGCAGCCTCATCGTCAAGGAGCCCGAGATGCTCCTCGCCTGGCATGAGAAGGGCCTGGAGCAGAGCATAAGGCGGGCCAGGTCGGGTGCGCAGAGGTTCGTCCTGCACGACGGGCCGCCGTACGCGAACGGCCACGTGCATCTCGGCACCGCCCTGAACAAGATCCTCAAGGACTTCATAGTGAAGTCGCATACGATGATGGGCTTCGACTCCCCCTACACTCCCGGCTGGGACTGCCACGGCATGCCGATAGAGCACAGGGTGACCAGAGCCGAGGGCGCCGAGTCTCTGAGCCGTTCCGAGATCCGCGCCCGGTGCAGGGAGTACGCGGACAGGTTCTACCGGGTCCAGCGCGACGAGTTCAGTCGGCTCGGGGTCTTCGGGAGCTGGGACCATCCCTACCTGACCATGGCCCGGTACTACGAGGCTGGAATAGTCAGAGCCTTCGGCGAGCTCGTCCGAAGCGGGTTCGTGTACGAGGGCCTCAGGCCGATCCACTGGTGCACCTCGTGCAAGACCGCTCTTGCCGATGCAGAGGTCGAGTACGGCGCCCACTCCTCGCCTTCCGTATACGTCGCCTTCAGGCCGCTCAGAACGGCCGAGTGGCGCGAGAGAGGAATCGGGGAGGACGTGGAAGTAGTGATATGGACCACTACTCCCTGGACGCTCCCGGCCAACATGGCGGTTGCCCTCAATCCAAACGAGAGATACTGCGTGGTCGTCCTCGAGGGCGGCAGAAGAGCGCTCCTCGCCTCCAGGAGGGTCGAGGCTTTCCTGCTCGACTCGGGGCTCCGGGGCGAGGTAGAGGCCGGCAGTGAGGTCAGCGGCAGTGCTCTCGAGAAGCTCTCCCTGGAGCACCCCCTGG
>JAFGKQ010000126.1 GCA_016928495.1 Candidatus Fermentibacterales bacterium | reverse complement strand
CCTGGATGAAGAAGGTGAACTCCGTCCAGAGGGTCGCCTGCTCCTCCGAAGGAAGGTACGCCCCGTAGTCCACGTCCTGAGAGACCAGCGCCAGCAGCAGCAACAGCAAGATGACCCCCATTCACCCGGTATTCCGGCCTGACAGGGATACGCCCTCGTGCAAGCGGGCGGTTGCGAGATACGGACCCGGGCGGGAACTGACGGGCAGGGCAGCCTGTCGTCAGAACGCGGTCTTGATGCTTCCCCAGGTCGTCTGCCGCACGGCTGTCCCGGAACATGCCCATACGGCTATGTTAGTAGCGAGCAACGTGTTGTCTTCTTTGCCGATGTACGAGTTGGTGAACATGTTGTGGTCAGCCAGAACCAGGATCCTGCCGCCTGCGGTGAAGCCCGTTGCCTCCTCCATCACGATCATGAAGTCGCTTCCGAGACCGTTGTCTCCCAGCAGGAGGGCATCCGATCCATAGGTGAAGCCGCATTCGGTGTTGTACTCGTACGACGACACTCCCGCCGTGATGGGATGGGTTGCGACGGGATGACCGATCCCGGTGTGCGAGAGGCTGGCGTAGTTGGTGACTCCGTAGTAGGAAGTGAAGGTCTCGTATGCCGCGAGAGGGAAGATGTCTCCCGTGACTATCAGGGTGCCGCCGCCCGAGATCCAGCTCTGCAGTGCCGTCTGCTCCGCCACCGACAGCGCTCCGGTTGTCGTGCTGAGGAGGGATGTGTAGAACACGTCGACAGAGCCCAGATAGGATGAATCCAGTATCGGTGTGGGCGTAGCTATGGTGCCCCCGTTCGCTTCGATGATGCCGACCAGCTGTGTGTGCTCCGTGCCCGTGAGCATCCCGCCCGGGTAGTTGATCCTGGTCTGGTCGAAGCTCCCCCAGTTGCATGGCTGCGCGTACGGCGCAGCGCAGACTGACAGGAGTACGGAGAATGTCAGAAACCTCATGCACTACCTCCATGTCCGATACTCGATGAAAACCTGACTCCGGACCATTTCACGAACCGCGACCTCGAAGCCGCCCCTTCTTCGGAACGTTGCCCTCCGCCCAGACGACTATACCCGGGGGTTCTCTCACGGTCAAAGAGACCGACTGGTTGGCCGCCAGGGCACACCATCGGGCGGAGGCCTCATCCGCCCGATCGGCTTCCGTCATCAGGTCCCGATCTCCGGGACCCCACTTCTCCCGCGGAGGCACTGGGCATCGGGCAGGCACCAGTCCCGGAGGCTGGGCTATCCACAGCCTTGCATGCGAGCACGGGAGCTACGTCTACAGGAGGGCAACGGAGGTCCTGAGGAGAGAGAGCTGGCTGGTCAACCACAAGAGGGTCGAGCGGATCCGGAGACGGGAGGGGCTGAAGGTCGCACGCAAGCAGACGGATAGAATTCGCCGGCAAGCCATAGCGATTTCGACTACCACGGGCCGGGTCTGTCGAGACCGGAATGGCCTGAGATCCTATTGCTCACGGTGCAGAGCCGATGCTGAAGCCGTCGTTCTGGAGAGTGAGCGCCCTGACCGAACCATCTCCGTATATCAGCATGGGTGCCGGCAGGTGGTATCGTTCAGCATCTATATCCACCCACCCACCGGTGTTGTGCACCCGGAGAGGATTCATCTCCTCTCCGTGGTGGCGCACGAATACCTCGTTGAAGGCCGGGATATGGGTATGGCCGTAGACAAGGGCGGTTATGACTTCACCTTCATCGAGATACTCCGCCTGTGCCTGAGCCAGGTAGTGCTCCACCAGTCCGCGCTCCGCCTCCAGAGCCTCGATGCTGTGGTATCTCCGTGAAGGGGTTTCAGGATCCCCGCGAACGTCGTTCACAGTTATGTGCTCATCCAGGATCTCGAAAAACGTCCGTTCCCACTGTGACGGGTGCCGGTTGTCAAAGCTGTGGTCGTAGACTGTCTCCCAGAACTCGTAGGGTGGAGTCTGTCCGAGACAATAGCTATGCCATTCAGTCGTTATGGCATTGAACATCTCTATGTTCCTGATAGTCAGGGGTATGCCTTGCTCCTCCATCAGATCGCCGAACATGATGGTCACCATGTTCCAGTCGGGTTCGAAGAGGTGGCCGTGGGTCAGGAGGATATGCTCGCCTTCGAGTCCCCGGAAGAAGACATCGGGATAGGCCACGTATACCGGTGTGCCATCATCGAGGCCGAGGAGTGACGATACGATATTGCACGTGGGAATGCCCGATCCGCTTCCGGCGCTTTCATCGGGCAGGATATCACCCGTGGCGAGATCCACCGAGAGAGACACCGTCCGCGGCATCGTCAAC
The DNA here is from genome assembly GCA_016928495.1 of Candidatus Fermentibacterales bacterium. Classification (GTDB taxonomy): domain Bacteria; phylum Fermentibacterota; class Fermentibacteria; order Fermentibacterales; family JAFGKQ01; genus JAFGKQ01. Next base: position 4,126 of record JAFGKQ010000126.1, on the reverse strand, counting down.
GGAGGCAGTCCCTGCTCGATACGTTCGGTGACCCAGTATCTCTCCTGCAGCATTTCCCAGAAGTGGTGGTCGTGATTGCCGGGGATGTATATGACGTTTCGAAACAGGTCTCCGAGTCCGATCCCTCCATCACGGTCATCGAGCTGCCGGAAGAAGATCATCGACCGCGCGAAGGAGTCTTCCTGGTTGTTCATTGCCAGATCCCACATGTCACCCAGGATGACCAGGTATTCGATACGTCCATACTGCTGTTTCAGATCTAGGCAGTACTCCAGGAAAGACATGAACTCGGGCCGCACGTAAGTCCCGTCCTCGCCGGAGCCGTTCAGCCGGAGATAGTCTCCCGGTTCTGCGGGGTTGCCCGTAATGCAGCCGTACCGCTCACCGATGTGAATATCGCTTATGACAACGGCGAGAGGAGGTTCGTCAACTGCGTCGTTCATTCCGGCGCCGGTCGGCAAATGCGTTGTCAGGCCCGTCTCAGTTCCCGAGGGAGATGCCGCGATCGCATCTTCCACGATACCGGTAGCGGGTAGCCATGAGCCTGGAGGATCCGATCCGAGGAATACGATCGTCAGCAGTACGAAGCGGACTGACCGGCGGCCGAATAGGGAAAGTCTCATGATACCTCCCTGGTATCTATTCCTGTCTCAATGATCGAATACGAAACCGGATTCCCGGCCTTCGTTCGAACCGACTACTCCGGTCCGTGTTCATCCGCGGGATGGCATTCTCGATCGAGATGACCATACTCGGGCAGCCTGACTCGGTCAAAGAGACCAGCAAGCTCACCACAGACGGAGCATCCTTCACGGAAGCACACGGTCCGGCCTTGGGGTTCATCATCCGAGCTCCATTCCCGGAATGTCATCATGCCAGGGAACCTATTCCGCGTCGGGCTCGCAGACCGCCCCCAGTGGCGCCGGCGGGGCCGTGAGGGACTGTGGCGACGGTCTGGATGAGACGATGGTGGCCTGCTCCCTGGCCAGATTCGGGCACCCGTCTGTTCACGTGCTCTGCGGAGGTCTCGAGGAGCGGAAGCGCAGGGGCCTCCCGGTCGTGAAGGGGTTCCCCGGGATCAACGGCTCCGGATGCAGCGAGGAGGTCGACAGGAGTCTCTGCATCGAGTACGACGAGCTGAGAACGGTGAAGGACGAGGAAGGTTCCGTCCTGCTCGATGCGAGACCCTCCGAGGTGTATCAGGCACAGGGGCCATGGATGAACCAGGGCAGGTACCCGGTGCCGTCAACCTGCCCTGGAGGAGCCTGATGGACCCCGGCAACCCGCTCCTTCTCCGCTCCGACGAGGGTGTCATCCGGATACTGGAGGAGCACGGGGCCACCAGGGGGAAGCATGCGATCTGCTCCCGCGGCGCCGGACGCGGGGCGACCGTCGACTTCATCCTGCTGAAGTGGTGCCCGGGATAACCCGACGTTCGGACATGCGAGGGCCCATTCACAGAGTGGAGCCCCATGCCCTGGAATCCGGCAGCAACGGGCCCTGAGCCGGACCAGGAGGCCCCGGTTTGCTGCTGAGAGAACAGAGCCCGAGGGTCTCGCTCACTACTCCTGCCTCCCGGGGCACGGGTGCGATGCCGGGATCTGCCTGCGGATGGCCTCCGAGGCAGGCATGACCGCACGGCATGTTCCGGAGACCCACAGGAACGATTACTACGTAGTGGGCTCGACGCCGCTGGCGGGGGCCGCCGGAGCCCACGTCCGGCATGCGGGCTCCCATCTGGACTACCTGTACGGGGAGGCGGCCGAGGACGGCCAGACCCCGGAGACCGGGCGCCTCGTGTTGGAGGCGATGCACACGCCGGGCCACACTCCAGGCTCTATGAGCTACCTGCTTAGCGACCCCTCCGGATCGCCATGCGTCATCTTCACCGGCAACCGGCTGTTCGCAGGTGAGGTGGGGCGTGTGGACCTGGCGGGAGAAGATCTAATCGAGCAGCTCGCATCGGACATCTAAGACCCGATCTTCGACAGGATGCTCCCCCTGGGAGACGACGTCATGGTGTGTCCCACGCACGGAGCAGGATCGGTGTGCGGTGGGGACATCGCCGATAGCAAGTGGACCACCGTGGGACTGGAGCGGCTGCTGAACCCACTACTGGTGCCGAGGAAAGACATGGACGGGAAGCCCTTTGTGGAGCGGGTTGCGGTCAGGCATCCCGGGGCGCCCTGCTCCCGGATGATGGCAGACCTCACGGCCGGCTCCTGCCCGGTGGCATGCGCCAGGTCTGGACGGGCGCCCTGCGGGAGCTCTCGCCCAGCAGCCTCCGCGGGTACCTGTCCCATAGATCGACCAGGAACCTGTAGGCGGTCATGTCGCCCTTCATCGTGAAACGCCTCCTGAAGAGGCAGAACAGGTTCCCGAACAGCTTGCCGGGGTGCCACAGGGCCTGGAGCAGGAACAACTGAAGGTACATCCAGCGCCTTGCGCGCGTCACCAGGGCGTAGTTGTCCCTCCATGTCGGAGAGAAGTTGATGTCCTCGTATTCCAGCCCCTCGGGCATCAGCCCTGCCACCGCTGTCTCGGGGAGGGGCGTCAGCATGAACGCCACGACCTCGTCCAGCCCCGCCCGCACCAGCCTGCGGAGGAAGCGGTAGGTGAGCTTCCTGTCCTCAGCCTCCTCGCCGGGGAATCCCAGCACGAAATTGCAGTTCACCCTGATTCCGAGCTCGTTGCACCACGACACGACCCTGAGGACGTGCTCGAGATCGACCTTCTTGTTCATCAGGTCGAGCACCCTGGGCGAGCCGGACTCGGGCGAGAGCGCGAAGTACCTGCAGCCGCTGCGCCTCCAGAGAACCAGCTCCTCGTATCCCACTGTCTCCGCCTTGATCCCCGACGGGAAGCAGTAGGTGTATCTCCTGCGCCTGGCGAGGAGCTCCAGGGCGAACTCCCGCGACCTTCTCCTCGAGAGTGAGAAGTTCTCGTCCTGGATATGGAAGTCCGCTACTCCGTGCTTGCCGGCGTAGTGGTCCATTTCGTCGACTACGCGGCGCGGGCTCTTGGCCATCCACTTCCCCCCCCACATCCGGGGAGTCTGGCAGAAGGCGCATGCGTATGGACAACCCCTGCTGGTGAACATGCTTAGGTATCTCCCGGTCCGGACCGGGCCGTGAGCATAGTGCAGCCTCCAGTATTCCTCGAGAGGCAGGCTGTCGAAATCCGCGAACGGCATGTCCTCGATCGGCGTGGCCGTCGGGATGCGATCCCTTGCCCAGCCGGCCCTGGAGTGGATCCCGTCGAGCGTGAATCCGCTGCCCTTCTCCAGGTGGTCTATCAGCATGGGAAGCCTGTGCTCCCCTTCGCCCTGCAGGACGAAATCGGCCCCGGCCGCGAGGAAGGGCTCGTAACAGAACGTGGTATGGTAGCCGCCGACCACCACGGGCACGTCGGGAAAGCGCTTCCTGGCCTCTGCCACCAGCCACAGGGTCATCCCGTGCTCCAGCGTGCAATGGCACGAGATCCCGATCATCCCGGCGTCAGGGGGAATGCACGCCACGGCCTCCGGGGGCAGCAGCCCCCGGGCCTCGAACCTGCCCTTGTAGGGCGAGAACCTGTGGGGAGCAAGCCCATAGGAATCGACGACCAGGTAGGGATGCCCCTTTGCGAGCAGAACACCCCCCAGATAGGCGAGATTCGACGGAACGCCCGGAGTGGAGCCGAAGGGGCTGTTCCTGAGGTTGACCACAGGCGGTCTTACCAGAGCAACCTTCATGCTCCGTCTCCCGGTCTCGACAGGGCATGCCTGAGAGACCTGGCCGCCAGACGGGGGTACATGCAGGGTGAGAAGACGATGCTGGTCGAGACTGCGCACTCCCACGTGCACATGCATCTGGAAGCCTGCATAGCCCTTACTATCCGCCTCGCCTCGCGGCCGTGGAGGAGCTCCGTGAGATCCAGCCCCCATGCCCTGAGATCCCCCAGCACCTCGCTCCTCAGCTCGCAGAGCCTCACCCTGCCCGCCTCGTCCAGCGTCACTATCCTCTCACCCGCCCTGCAGGCACAGCAGTAGCGCCCCGCCGTGATTCGTCCCAGTACCTCGTGATAGGTGTCGTTCAAGGCCCTGAAGAACGGGCTCAACGGCCTGCTCTCCTTCCGGCGCCCGCTT
>JAFGKQ010000125.1 GCA_016928495.1 Candidatus Fermentibacterales bacterium | reverse complement strand
CTCTACACGCCGGCCGAATGGAAGCCGATAGTCGCTCTCTACGAGCACTTCGGCACCCAGAGCTACAGCGGCACGATGGCCATGCTCAACCGGGGCATGCACCTCGTCAACCACGCCGGGCACGGCTCCAACACCAGCGTCTCCATAGGCACTGGCTACCTCGATGTGAGCGACTTCATGGGCCTCACGAACATCTCGGCCCACGGCAGGGTCAGCATCTGGAACACGATCGCCTGTCTCAGCGGCGCCTTCGACCAGGGCGATTGTCTGGGCGAGGCCTGGGTCAACTCTCCTGCTGGCGGCGGCTTCTGCATGATGAACACCAGGTATGGCTGGGGAGAGCCTTCGGAGCCGGGAGACCAGTGGAGCGAGCTGGTGGATCAGCAGTTCTTCGCGGAGTTCTTCGTCAACGATGTCTGGATCCTCGGCGAGACCCATGCCGTCGCGAAGGATCTCTTCGTCTCTCTCATACCATCGGACACGCACTACGACTGGATACTCAAGGAGCTCACGCTGTTCGGGGACCCGGAGCTGCCCATGTGGAACGCACCGCCCGACGGCAGCCTCGAAGTCGGCGCTCCCTCGCAGATAGGCACCGGTTCCCAGATCGTCAGCGTCACTGTCACTGACGGCTCCGGTCCTCTGGAGGGCGCAAGGGTCTGCCTGATGCAGGGAGACTGGGAGGCCCCGAACGTATACGAGATCGCCTACACCGGCGCTTCCGGTCAGGTCGGCCTGAGCATCAGCACCCAGATCCCCGGCATCATGAAAGCCACTGCTTCCGCGAGGAACCACTCCCCGGTGACGGTGGAGATCGAAGTGGTTGATACCGGAGTGCATGTCCAGGGGCGTCCGTCCTGCACCCTGCTGGCGCCCCCCGCGCCCAACCCGGCCGCCTGGTCCGTGGACCTTCAGTGGGCCACGTCGGGGCAGGGCGCCAGCATCCTGGTCCTGGACATGAGCGGCAGGGTGGTGGCCACGCCCGGCTCCGGGCTCTCAGGGAGCGGAACGCTTTGCTGGGACCTCCGTGACCGCGGTGGCAACGCCATTCCCGCTGGCATCTACATGGTGAGGCTCGTAGACGGTGATCAGTCCGTCACCAGACGCCTCGTGGTTCTGAGGTAGGACGGCAGTTGGGGGCAAGCGACCGGAGGAGAAGCAGGGCCAGCTTCCTCCTCGTCATCATAGGAGCCATCATGCTCGCTGCCGTCATGGGCTGTAGCGGAGACAACGGCGAGCTCATAGACCAGGAGACCTGCAGGGCCAACATGAACGTGCTCTCCACGGACATCATAGTGTACCACTCCATTCACGGGCGCTGGCCGGAGGACCTCGCCGAGGCCGAGGCATACGCTAGGAGGAGAGAGCCCCTGGTCTGCCCCAGCTCGGGTGAGTGCTACGAATACGATTTGAGCGACTCGGGGTACGTCGTGAGCTGCCCTTGCGGGCTGCACGGCTTCGTCAGCATGGGCCGCCCGAACTGGGTGGTCGGCGGAACGGAGAGCTCCACGCCATGAAGCAGCTCCTGCAAAGCGAGAAGATGGTGCTCCTTCGATTCGACAGGGGCGACGAGCTGATATCCGACCTTTCTCGCTGGTTCGCGCAGAGCGGGCTCTCAGGCGCCGTGATAGCCAGTGGGATCGGCATGGTGGAGGACTTCGAGATCGGTGCCTATAGACCGGAGGGCTACGAGAAGAGCAGGATGGAAGGGCCAGCCGAGCTGCTGGCCCTCTCCGGCAACATCTCGACGAAGCAGGGAGACCCGTTCCCGCACGTTCACGTGGTGCTCGGCAGGCACGACCGGAGCACCATGGGTGGCCACCTCTTCAGGGCCGGGATAGCCGTCACCGTCGAGATGTGTCTTCTCCCGGCCAGCGACACGAGGCTACTGCGGCGCGAGAACCCCGGAATTCCGGGATTCTGGCAGTTGGACAGCGAGACCGGCTGAGGCTCTCCCGCAGGCCCCGCCAGTCACCAATCCGGGCTCCTGCAGTCCCTTGACTAACAGACGGAATCCTATATCTTGCTAGCGTTTTCGCGGGGCTGTAGCTCAGTTGGTATGAGCACTTGACTGGCAGTCAAGGGGTCACGGGTTCGAACCCCGTCAGCTCCACCAATCGTGGCGGCGGCGCCGGGCGCCGTCGCCACTTGTCTCTGTAAGACATAGTTTTAGGGCTTGCCGAACACGGGAGGATTGGCTATTGTCCCCCTCTCGGTATCGCGCGGATTCCGTGATCATGTTGTCGGATAAGGCTTTTTCGGAGCATTCGGTCAGTTAGCTGAGTTCTGTAACAACCCCAACAGCCATCCCGGTTAGGAGGGCTACACATGACCAAGGCGGACATAGTCGCCAACATCTCGGAGACCACCGGCCTCACGAAGAAGGAAGTGGCCACGGTCGTCAACAACTTCCTCGCCGAAGTAGAGAAGGCCCTGGTTGCGCACAAGCACATAGAGATCCGCGGGTTCGGCACGTTCAAGGTCGTCCACCGCAACCAGCGCAAGGCCCGCAACCCTCACAACGGCACGACCGTCATAGTCCCCCGCCGGGATGTCCCCGTCTTCAAGCCCTCCAGGGCGATAAAGGAGAAGGTGGCGAAGTAGGTGCCAAACGGTAGGAAGCGTAAGCGCCAGAAGATCGCTACGCACAAGCGCAAGAAGCGTCGCAGAGCAAACAGGCACAAGAAGAAGCTGCGTTAGTAGTTGAGAATAGCAGTCCTCGCGGACACCCACGTACCATCAAGGCTCGGTTCCGTACAGGGTCGTGTCTACGAGGAGTGCGCGGACTCTGACCTGATCCTACACGCCGGAGACCTCGTCGAGGCCGACGTTCTCAGGGACCTCGAGAGGTTCGCCGACGTCAGGGCGGTCAGGGGAAACATGGATGACGCTTCTCTCCAGAATGCGCTTCCGGACAAGCAGATCTTTGAGCTGGAGGGGTTCCGGATCGGCCTGACGCATGGGTCCGGAGCCCCTCTCGGCATCACCTCGCGAGTTCTCCGTACCTTCGGTGGCCAGGAGCTGGACATCATCATCCACGGCCACTCCCACCACTACAGCCTGCAGCGCATGGACGATCTCATGATCCTCAACCCCGGCGCCGTGGTGGACAGGTCCTTCGCCGTACTCACCCTCCAGAGCGGCGAGGAACCGCAGGTGGAGCACATCACCTTCTGAGAGAGACCCCTGCAGCAAGGATCCGTACGTCACGTTAATCGTTACATCTATACTCAACGCATCGGATCTTCGAGATCGGCAGGTTTGCCATCCTCGATCGCGGGTAACCGATATGGAATAAAAGCCCACAGTAAGGAGAGTTATCAGCTAGTGCCACTCGGTGCCTTCGGCGCCGGAGTCGGAGGGCGGCATGAGAAGCAGCGGGGCCGAGACAGGGATGTTCTCGAGCTGCTCCGCACAGGGTCCGAAGTCCAGCAGCAGCAGCTCTTCCTCTATGACGTCGATGACTTCCTCTAGTCCTTGGGTCCCCGTTACCTCGATGTTAACCACCCGTCCGTCGG
>JAFGKQ010000124.1 GCA_016928495.1 Candidatus Fermentibacterales bacterium | reverse complement strand
CGGAGGCTCCTGCGCTCGGAGTAGGCCATCATCCCGGAGTCCAGGAGCTGCCTCACCACGTCCCCCGGCGTGCCGGCCAGCCACAGCAGCGTGTCCCTGCCCGAGGGCCCGGTGTGCGCCAGCCCCTCTACCGCATACTCGATGCTCATCTCCCCGGTGGCGAGTACCGTGTCAGCGGTGATGACCTCGGCCCGGCTGCCGTCTCCCGTCACCACGGACCTCGCCAGCCGGTCGGGAGAGCCGTGCGCATCCTGCGGCTCGACCGGATCCGTCGGGAAGAGGAAGGGCGAGAGAGCCAGCACCCGGCCCAGGAAGCACGCTCGTTTCCGAAGGCTCTTCATCTCGATGCCTTGCCCCTGCCGGATGTTACCAGGTTGCCCAGAGGGGATTCTAAGCCAATCGGGCCCGTGCTTCAAGCCCGCGAGCATCGCGTGGCGGTCACGGGATGGTGTCGTATCTTACTCACCGGCATGCAGGACACGGATGGCTGGAGAACCGGGAGGAGACATCCATGAAGGGCCTTTTCAGGGGGATGGGCAGCGGTGCCGGAAAGGCGCCCGGAACGCTGGTGGAGTCGGACCTCACCAGGCAGCACCTCGCGACGACCATCGAGCTGGTCCAGCTCTCGCCGGGACTGCTCGAGCGGAGGCCGATCGAGCCCGAGGCCCTTTCGGTCGAGCTGCGGACCGACAGGATCTCCTGGATCCGCCTCATCGGGTTCCGGGATCTGGCAGCCATCGAGAGCCTCGGCGCTTCGGCCGGCATCGACGCGCTGCTGCTGGAGGACTGCGTGAACCCCTATCAGCGGTCCCGGTTCGAGGAAGGGGACGGCTTCGTGTTCGCCACGCTGAAGGGCCTCTGGTTCGAGGCTGCGGGCCCCGGCTCGACCAGCCTGATCAGGGGTCACGTGGCGATCTACCTCTCCGACCGTTTCATCGTCTCCTTCGAGGAGGAGCCGGTTCCGGCCCTGGAGTCCGTCGTCTCCAGGCTCTCGGAGGGCCGGTTCAGGGAGAGAGTGGACTCGAGGGGCTTCCTGGCCTACCTGCTCGCCGATGCCCTCGTGGACGGCTGCTTCGTGGCGCTGGAGAAGCTCAGCGACAGCCTGGAGGAGATGGAGGTCCGGCTCATGGACCATCCCGGCCCCGAGGAGCTGTCCGCAATGCACAGGCTGAGGACCGACTCGCTTCTCTTCCGCAAGGCGGTGTGGCCGATGAGGGAGGCTCTCAGTGATTTCCAGAGGTGCGACAGCCGGCTGCTCGGCGACTCCTGTCGCAGGCACCTGAGAGACGTCTACGATCATGCCCTCCAGGTCGCTGACACCGTGGAGACGCTCAGGGACATCGTGTCGGGCATGCTGGACACCTACCTCTCGAGCGTGAGCAACCGGATGAACCAGGTCATGAAGGTCCTGACCATAATTGCCACCATCTTCATCCCGTTGACGTTCCTGGCCGGGATATACGGCATGAACTTCCATCATATGCCGGAGCTCGGCCAGAGATGGGCCTATCCCGCCGTGCTCGGCCTGATGGCCGTGACGGCGCTGTGCATGCTCTGCTACTTCAGGCGCAGGAAGTGGATCTAGGCCGGCTGCCCGTCAGATCAGACCCTCGCTCCTCATGCTCAGGACCCCGTCCGGGGACACGATCAGGTGGTCGAGCACCCTGAAGCCCAGAGAGGAGCCGAGCTCGGACAGCCTGCGGGTCAGCGCGAGGTCCTCCCTGCTTGCCTCGAGCCTTCCGCCGGGGTGGTTGTGAACCAGTATCACGGCAGTGGCGCCCGACTCTATCACCTTCTCGACCAGGTTGCGGGGGTGAACCGCGGACCTGTCCACGGTGCCCGAGTCGACCAGCCTCTCCGCGAGGAGCCTGTTCCTGCTGTCGAGCAGCAGGGCGTAGAGCTTCTCCCGCCTCTCGTACCCGTAGACGCTCCCGAGGTACTGCTTCACCGCTTCGAGGCTGTCGAGCACCGGGAGTCCGGGCTGCAGCCTGCCGCTCATTCTCGGAAGGGCGGAAACCAGGGAGATCAGCGCCGACGCGGACTCCCCGATGCCCTCGACCTTCCTGAGCATGGCCGGGGGCTGGGAGAGCACCTCGCCGAGCGAGCCGAACCTCTCGATAAGGGCGTGCGCCATGGGTTTGGTGTCTCGCCTGGGTATGGCGTAGGAAAGGAGAAGCTCGAGTGCGTCCCTGTCCGACAGGCCGCGATGCCCCGCTCTCAGGAGCCTCTCCCGGAGCCTCTTCCTGTGACCCTCCTCCGGCGGGCGAGGGGGCCGGGCCACCGCCTCAGCCCTTCTCCATGTAGATCGACGTGCTCGGGAACGCCATGGAGAGCCCTCGGGAGGCGACCATCCGCATGACGTCGAGGTTGATCCTCTCGCGCATGTCGAGCCACTCGGCGTAGTCCACCGTCCTCACGAAGAACCTCATCTCGATGTCCAGAGAGGAGTCCGAGAACTCCGTGAAGTTGACCAGGATCATCTCGTCATCCACATCCCGGTTGGAGGCCAGGTAGGTCCTCACATCGGAGAGAAGGCCCTCCATCTGGTCCGGAGTGGTGGAGTAGGTGACTCCGATCTTCATGTCCACGCGCCTCATGGGCCTCATGGACCAGTTGTCTATCCTCTCGTCCATCAGGATCTTGTTCGGGATCGAGACCAGCGTCTTCTCGACCGTCCTCAGCCTCGTCGAGCGGATGCCTATCTCCTCGACGGTCCCGATCTGATCTCCGACCTTGATGAAATCCCCGACCATGAAGGGCCTGTCGAGGAAGATCGCAACGGATGCGAAGACCCCCGCCACGGTGTCCTGCGCTGCCAGAGCGAGAGCGATGCCGCCGATGCCCAGGCCAGCCAGGAGCCCTCCCACGGGGTAGCCCATGGCCTGCAGCGCGAAGACTATCGCGAGGGCGGCGACGACGCCCTTCGCCACCTTCCTGAGAAGCGGAACGAGCTGGTCGTCCAACTGGGACTCGGTCCGGTCCGCCAGCGCGCCCATCGCGTCCGCAGCCCCGTCGATCAGCCCGAACAGGAACCAGGTCACGTCTATCACGATCAGCAGGAGGAAGGCCCTTCCTGTCCAGATCTGGAGCGAGTCGGGGAGCCCGAGCATCTCGAGCGCAAGGTAGAGGCCGAGCACGAGCACCGCGAGGCCGATCGGGCGAAGAGACCGCCTGAACCCGGCCCTCAGGTAGGTTGCCGCCAGGCGGCGTTTCGGGATCTGCTGCTGCTCACCGGCCTCCTCCCTGTCCGCGCCGGCTCTGTCGCCTCTCTCCAGTTTCGATCGAATGAAGCCCAGCAGCATCTTCCTGATGAGGATCGAGACCAGCAGGATGGCTGCCGCCGCAGCCAGCCTTCCGATGGGCACCCCGAGGAGTCTGAAGCCGATGACAGTCTGCAAGCCCTCAGGAATGACCATGTGAACCACCGTCCAGGATGCGGCGGCCAGAGGCGCTCGAAGGCCGCCGGAAGCCGTGATACTCGGCTCGATTAATGGCCACGCCTGCGTTGCCCGTCAACAACGGGAGCGGCGTTGACGAAGCCGAGGCTATTGTCTCATTGATACAGTCTGTCTGACGCGGGAGGATTCCTTGGCCGCCCTCAAGCACTGGTTGCTTCAGATCGCACTGGCCCTGATCATCTTCTTCGGGTTCCTCAGGCCATACGTCGTCGAGGCTTTCAGGATCCCCACGCCGAGCATGGAGTCCACCCTGCTCGTGGGCGACCACATCCTCGTGCTCAAGGCGCTCTACGGCCAGAGAGTCCCCTACGCCGACGTGCTGGCGCCTCCCGCCGGCGGTCTCAGGGGAGAGCCGGGCATGGGCAGGCTGCTGCCGGCTTGCGGGGAGCTGCATAGAGGTGACATTGTTGTGTTCCGTTACCCCGTGGACCTGGAGAGGGACTTCATAAAACGATGTGTCGCCCTGCCCGGCGATACGGTGCTCGTCAGGAACGACACTCTCTACGTCAACGGGAGTCCCTCGGAGTACGCCACAGGCTTCCAGGACCGGATGCAGGCCAATCCTATAGATGCCAGCTGGCCGGCATCCCTTCGGCTCCTCGTGGGACGTGTGGAGGAGCTGAGGTACGATGAGCTGGCGAGGGGATGCGTGATGCTGGAGAGCGGAGACGTCGCCTATGTGGTGCCCGAAGGGTGCTGCTTCGCGATGGGCGACAACAGGGATCATTCCAACGACAGCCGGGTATGGGGCCCTCTGTCTCTCGACCTGATAAAGGGCAGGGCGCTCGTCACCTACTGGTCCTGGATGCCGGGCGAGGGCCTGCCGAAGCTGGACAGGGTCGCCAGAGTCCTGAGATGAGGAGCATCGCCAGAGCCAGGCTGCCTTACCAGAGGACCTTCCTGGAGAGGGTGCCCCTTCGCTTCGTGAACCTGAAGGAGCTGTCCAAGGGCGCTCTCGAGAGCAGGGACCTGGCCGAGGACGGGTACTGGCAGATAGACGCGGACCAGGAGGCCGTTGCTTTCCTCGTTCTGTACGGGGGTCGGCCGCATCAGCTCGTCGGGCACAGGGGACCTACTCTGAGCGCCTTCCTGAGGTGGCTGGCCACCGACAAGAGGGAACTTGTCCTCACCTACCGGTTCGTGCAGGAAGGCTTGCTGCCCCACCTCTTCAGGTGCTGGACGGAGGATCCGGCGCTCCAGGGCCTGTCCCATATCGAGGGTGATATCAAGGAGCTCCTGAAAGGCCTGAGCTCCTCCGGTGAGTCGGGCCTTCTGGCCATTCGAAGCGGCGGCGAGGTATGCCTGGTCCCCGTGGACAAGGGAACGCTCTCGATAGGCTACGGCGCCGGACAGGTGGTGAACGGCAACAGCCTGATAAAGATGCTCAGCTCCGGCCTTTCGAAGGACGCCGAGGCCGATTTCTATCCCGGAGCCACCAGGCCGCTGCCGGCCATCGGCATCTCCGAGGTCGGCCTCCTGATCCAGTCCTTCAACGACTGGCTGGAGGCGATAAGGCCGACCTGGCCTTCCTGCGACAAGCTGGCGGAGGCGATGTACGAGAAGCTCCAGGCGCGGGAGGACTGCATCAGGAGCATCAGCTACGAGCCGGGGGACGGCCTGGTCATGAACGAGCTCCCCGAGGACACCGCGAACCTCGCCAAGATATTCGTGGTGCTGATCAAGTCACTGACCAGACGCCACCCATCCCCCGACAACGCGGTGAAGGTCTTCGCCGCGGTCAACAGAGAGAACAGGATAGCCCTGGTCAGCGCCGGGCTTGGCTCGCTCCTGGAGTAGGCGCAGCGGAGGTCAGGCCTGGTCCGAGGCGCTCAGGAAGCGCTCGATGTCCTCCAGCTTTCCGAACAGGAAGAGCTGATCCGAGGCCTGCAGCTCGTCCTCGGGCGTGGGGATCCTGTATATTCGCCTGCCCTCCGCCGTGAGCCTTCCGATGTAGGCGATGTTGACACCGTAGACTCTCCTCACGTCCAGATCGGCAATGGTCCTGCCGAGGTGGCTTCCCCTCGGCTTCACCTGGACGAAGTCTATTCCCGCGGAGAGCGGGATGTAGTTGTCGAAGCTCTCCCTCCTTATGAGCGTGACCGCGATCCGCTCCCCCTCCGCATGCTCGGGCCTGTAGACGAGGTCGGCGCCGATGTTGCGGAGGATCCGCTCCTCTCTCTCCGTGGTTGCCCTGCTGTGGACCGTCAGACCCATGTCCTTCAGTATCCTGGTCGTGAGCACGTTCGCTCCGAAGTCCTCTCCGATGGCCACGATGGCGAGGTCGACGTTGTTGATGCCCTGGGCTTCGAGGAGGCTGGCGTCGGTGCAGTCCATCGCCACGGCGAGGGCGACCCTGTCCTTGATCTCATTGGTCATCTTCTCCTCGCGGTCGAAGGCCATGACCTCCGCACCCAGCTCGGAGAGCCTGACCGCGAGGCTGTACCCGAAAGAGCCGAGGCCTATGACCGCGAACTTCTGGCCGATCCCGGAACTGGTGGCAGCCAAGCGTCGTCTCCTATCCTATGGTGACCCTGGCCTGCGGGTAGGTGTATCGCACGGCCAGGAACCTGCCCGAGGCCACGGCCAGCATGAGAGGGCCGATCCTCCCCAGGAACATCGTCAGCATGATCGCGATCCTGCCGGTCGGGGTCAACGTCCCGGTCACCCCGGTGGACAGCCCCACGGTCCCGAAGGCGCTCATGGACTCGAACATGTAATCGGAGGGCGCCAGTCCGTCGGGGTAGCCCTGATCGCCTCTCTCGGTGACGAGCAGGGCGAGGAAGGAGCCGGCGAAGACCAGGCAGGCCAGAACGAGCACCGAGGCAGCTCTCATTATGTCCAGCGGGGCTATGCGCCGTCCCCAGAGGTCCACCGTCGACCTTCCGCGGATCATCGCGGCCGCGGTCAGGAGCAGGAGCGCGACGGTTGTGGTCTTGACCCCGCCCCCCGTACCGCCGGGAGAGGCGCCGACGAACATGAGCGCAGTGAACCCCCACCTGACCGCTGGGCTGAGCTCGGCCGTCGGAACGGTGTTGAACCCGGCCGTCCTGGGAGTGACGGATTCCAGGAAGGTGTTGGCGAGCTTGTCCCCGGTGGGCATTCCCCCCAGCGTGTTGTTCCACTCGCAGGCCAGGAAGAGGATCATCGTCGCCCCCAGCAGGACCGCCGTGACTATCAGGACCAGCCTCGCGTGGACCGACCGGAAGCCGGACCTTTCCCTCCTCAGTCGGCCGATGAAGGCCGTCGAGAGGCCTGCCAGCACGCTGAACCCGAGGCCGCCCAGCACGATGAGGGAGCCCATGATCGCGCACGTCGCCGGAGAGGAGGAGAAGGCCTCCATGTTCGTCGCGTTGAGGCTGAACCCGGCGTTACAGAAGGCCGAGACGCTGTGGAAGACCGCGTGCCAGACGGTCTGGAGGCTGCTCGACTGCATCCCCAGCGGGTGCCAGATCATGTAGAGAAGGAGTGCGCCGCCGGCCTCTATCGAGAGTGTCCAGAACACTATGTGGCTGAGCGTTCGTTTGAGGTCCGCAACGAACTCGCTGTCCATGACCATGCTGAGGGAGAGGCTCTCCCTGAGCCCGACAGTGTGACCCAGGAACAGGGCGAAGAGGGCGACGAAGGTCATCAGCCCGAGCCCGCCTACCTGGATCAGGAGCAGGATGGCCGCCTGCCCCAGCCCGGTGAAGTCCTGCCCGGTGTCCTGGACTATCAGGCCGGTGACGCAGGTGGCGGAAGTGGCGGTGAATGCAGCGTTCAGCGGAGGCACGTGAGCGCGCGTCGACTGAGGCATCATGAGCATCAGTGTGCCGGCGAGGATCACGAACAGGAAGGTGGCAGGGGGTATGAGGAGCGGCCTCACGCTGGAGGTCAGCCACGAGCCGAGCCGGGCCGTGACCACCTTGGCGGAGACGATCGCGACGTATCCCCCCACTATCGCCATCCCCAGCGAGAGCGCCCGGCTCGGAGAGCGACCGCCGCACAGGCCGAGCGCGATGCAGACGCCCACCGAGGCCAGGAACAGGAACGAGAAGAGAGAGATCCAGCGGTCCTCGCCGATGCGATCCGGGAAGCTCCTCCCGCTGCGGTCCGGTAGGATCACTGAGAGCAGGAAGCAGGCGGCAACGATGCCGGTGACGACATCCACGACGGCGGAGCGCAGCGGCAGCCCGTACCTCAGCGCGAGCACTACAAGCCCGGCCGCTCCCATCCGAGCGGACCTGAGCAGCATCCTCAGTCCAGGGTCCATATGCACCAAACCTTACCACAGGATGCCGGATGGGGCCATATTAACCTTCGACGCCCGCTGGTCAAGCACTCGGCGGAGCCGGTTCCACGATACCGACTGGAGGTTCAGATGAATGCCGCTAGCTACGAGGATTTCCTGTCGCTCAGGCCGCTGAACGTCCGCCTGGCGATGGGCGGGAGCACCTGTGCCCTTGTCAGCGGTCACGACGTAGCGGCCGTCGCCCGGGAGCGGGGGGCGATAGCCATGGCGGCCAACGTGCGCAACCCGCTCAGTGCTCTGGGCGTTCTGATGGCGGCCAGGGAAGCGGACTCCTTCGTCATGCTCGAGCTGGCGAAATCCGAGGCGACCTACACGGGCGTTACCTTCGACAACCTCCCCGCAGTGGCGGCCGCCTACTCGAAGCAGATCGGCGATCATGTCCCCTTCGTGCTGCACATGGACCACTACGCGATCAAGAGCCCCGAGGACAGGGACGAGGCGCTTGGCACCATTCCCCGGGCCATACGGAACGGGTGGACCTCGGTCGCGGTGGACGCATCCCACAATCCGGACTACGAGAACCTCATCTTCACCAGAGACGTGGCGATGCACATCCCGGGCTACGTCGGGCTGGAGGTCGAAGTAGGGGAGATCAAGGGCGCAGGGGTACTGACCACGGTCGAGGAGGCCGAGTACTTCGTCGGCGGCCTCAACAGCTGGGCCATCTTTCCCGACTTCCTTGCCATATCGAACGGGTCCAAGCATGGCACCTACGACAGCTCCCTGGGCGAAGCCGAGGGCATCGACCTCGACAGGACGGGAGAGGTCTCGGCCGCGATCTCGAAGTACGGATGCGTGATAGCGCAGCACGGGATCAGCGGGACGCCGCTGGACAAGGTCGGGCGCTTCGGGAGCTACGGCATACACAAGGGCAACGTCGGCACTCTCTGGCAGAACATAGTGTTCGGGCTGGACCTCGATCCCGATAGTGGAAACGCCTTCATAGAGAACGGCAGCTACGTCAAGAGGCCCGACAGAGGAGTCCCGACCGATCTCTGGAACGAGATGGTCGCCTGGGCGGACTCCAAGGGCTACCCGAGGTCCTCGGGAGACTACAAGAAGGCCAACAGGCCCTTCCACGACAGGATAATGAGCCTTCCGGACGAGTACAGGAACAGGATCCTCGATGAGACGAAGTCGTGGGCCCTGCGGTTCTTCGAGGCCTTTCACTCGCTGGGGACCGGCTCACGAGTGATCGATCGGGTCGTGGAGCGCGGAGACTACAACGCCATGCCCGAGAGCAGGATAGTAAGCAACAGGGAGGACTACGGTCCGGAGCGTGCTCCCGACCACACGTCCGGGGGAGTCTCTGGGGAAGGCGTGGACCACTCTGACTGATTCCGGCCAGCCCTTCCGGCTTCCGGCATGACCGGCAGAGACCTTCCGGCGGGACTCGCGGCGGGCTCCTGGCTTGTCCGCGGGGCCCGTCTGATAGACACCGTCGCCGGATCGGAGTTGCACGGCGACATCTACCTCTGCCGCGAAGGCGTCTTCCCGGGCCCCGGGGAGGAGGGAGCCTTCGAGATCGATGGCAGCGACCTGTGGGTGTTCCCCGGGCTGCTGGACATGCACGTTCACCTGAGGGTGCCGGGCCCCGGGCGGGCGGAGACCCTCGAGTCGGGCCTCCGATGCGCCCTGGCGGGAGGCGTGACATCTCTCTGCATGATGCCGAACACGGATCCGCCGCTGGACTCCCCCGATCTCGTGCGCTCGCTCCTGGAGAGCTGCGCGAGCCTGGGCTACCCCGGTGCGAACGTGGCGGCCTGCCTGACCAGGGGGCGCAGGGGTGCCGAGCTGACCGACCTGGAGGAGCTGCACCAGGCGGGGGCGAGGGCCTTCACCGATGATGGCGACCCACTGGAGGATGACTCCCTGTTTGCCGAGGCGCTCGAGCGCATCGGCGCGCTCGACGCGGTTCTCATGGAGCACCCGGAGGTTCGCTCGATCTCCGCGGGAGGCTGCGTCAACGAGGGGCGTGCAGCCAGGCTGTCCGGGGTCGGAGGCATACCCTGCAGGTCGGAGATCGCTGACGTGCAGAGATGCCTGGAGCTGGTCCGGGCGGGCGGGGGAAGGTTGCACCTGACCCACCTGTCCTGTCCGGAGAGCGTCGAGATGGTCGCCGGAGCCAGAGCCGGAGGGCTTCCCGTGAGCTGCGACGTCACTCCCCACCACATCGCTCTGGATGATTCGGAGATCCGGCGCGTAGGTGCCATGGCCAAGATGAACCCTCCGCTGCGTACCGCCGAGCAGAGGGAGCGCCTTGCCAGAATGACTGCGGCGGGGCTCGTGGACGCCGTCGCAAGCGACCACGCTCCGCACCCGGACAGCTCCAAGAGGAAGCCCATCGCAGAGGCGTCGTTCGGGATCACCGGACTCGAGACTCTGCTGCCCGTTACGCTCGAGGTGCTCGGCCGCGAGATGGGGCTTGCCGCTTCCGGCGTCATCTCGTTGCTCACCACCGGGCCGGCACGTGTGCTCGGCCTGACCCTTCCCGGTCTCCTGGGCGACGGCGGGAGCCGCCCGGCAGTCCTGTTCGATCCCGGGGCGGGCTATACTCTCGAGAGGGTGGGAACATTCTCCAGGTCGAGGAATACGCCCTTCCTGGACCGTCCGTTGACCGGAAGGGTGAAGGGGGTCTGGATCGGGCGTCCGGCCTACCTGGGAGGCATGTTTGCGACCTGAGTCCCGCTGGGCCTGCCTGCTTCTCGTCTGCGGCGTCGTTGCCGCCGGATGCGCCTACTACAACACCTTCTACAACGCCAGGACGAGCTACGAGCAGGCCCGGAAGCTGGCCAGGGAGAACCCGGAGCATCCCTCCGCCCCGGAGGCCGAGCTGCTGACCAGCGCCATCTACGGGGCAGGGAAAGTCATCTCTGTCTATCCCGAGAGCAGGTGGGTGGACGACGCTCAGCTCCTGATAGGAGACGCCTCGCTGCTCCTCGGCCAGCGTTCGACCACCGGAAGCGGCACCTCCAACTTCCAGGATGCCATGCTGGCCTACT
>JAFGKQ010000123.1 GCA_016928495.1 Candidatus Fermentibacterales bacterium | reverse complement strand
TCGACGGCAACCTGCGGGAGCAGCGTTCCCGCGAAGGGGCCCGACCTGACGTAGAGACCGTGCCGTCCCGGGACCACATCCGCCGGGTCGGCGCTTCGCATCGGCGACAGAAGCGATATCTCTATACGGAGGCTTCCGACCTCTACGGGAGCCACGGGCGGGAACCTCGGATCCTCCACGGCCGCAGCGCGTGCCATCCTCGAGACCGTTTCTCCGAGCCTCCCGAATCCCGTGAAGTGGCCGATGCAGCCTCGAAGCGAGTCGTCCGAGGCTCTCTTCAGGGTAACGAAGGCTCCACCAGGTCTGTCCATGACGCCCCCGGAGGGGAAGTCCGAGGGCTTGCCCCCCGCCGCAGCCTCCCGCACCGACCTCCTGGCCAGCTCGAGAAGCTGCCTTCTATCGAGATCGCTCAGCGGAACGTCCTGGCCCTGGGTATCGGGCAAGCCTGGAACCTCCCTACCCGTCTCTCCTGGAAACCGCGCCCGCGAAGTACCCGACGACCTGTCCGGTGTCCCCGGAGGCCGAGGCCGATGTATCGTAGGCCAGGACACGCGCCGAGAGGCCCTCGCTTCCTCCCCTTCTGGCCCATTCCAGAAGAGTCATGATTGGCCCTCCCCCGCAGGCCTCGGCCTTCCTGGTGATCAGGAGCTCCGCCAGGAGAACGCTGTCCATGGCTTCGAAGGCCGAGAGGATCAGCGAGTCCATATGCCGGGCCTCCTCCAGGCTGTGGTAGTGGGACATGTCGCTGGAGGCGACGAGCAGGGTCCTGACGGGAAGTGCCGAGGTGCACTCGTGCAGGACCTTGCCGAGCTCGATGCTCGAGGAGCTGCTCTGGCTGCCCTGCACGAGCACGCACAGGCTGGCTTCGGGATAGCGGACCTGCACGAAGGGAACCTGGACCTCGGCCGAGTGCTCGGCGAAGTGCGCCGCAGGCTGGTAGGTCAGGCCCCGCTCGAGCAGCATGTCTATGAGCTCGCGATCCAGTCCGGGGGAGCCGAGGGGAGTCCGGTACTCGTCCCCGGCGAAGACGGACGCTCCGGGAAAGCCGAACCTGTGCGAGGGGGCAATGATGACGACCCTCTCGATGCCTGCGGGGGCCGCTGCAAAGGCCGCGCCCGCGGTCCTCCCGGAGTACACGTAACCCGCATGAGGGCTTACGACGCCGACTATCGCGTCATCCGGCTCCTGACCGGAGCCGGACATGTGCGAGAGCACCTCACGGCGCAGCACATCAGGCCCTCCGGGGTAGAACTGACCTGCAACCACGGCCTCTCTGATTCTCATTGCGTAACACCACCTCCGACGAGGTCGTCCATTCCGTACAGGCCGCTCGAGCGGTGCATCACGAAGTCGACCGCGGCCAGGGCGCCAAGGGCGAAGGTTCTCCGGCTCGTGGCCGAATGGCCCAGCTCGAGGCGCTCGCCATCGCCGAGCAGAAGAACCCTGTGCTCCCCCACGACGTCTCCGCCCCGTACCGAGTGGATGCCCACCTCCCCGCTCGACCGTGGCGACCGTGGACGATCCTCGCCGCCCCTTCCGTAGACATGCCTCCCGCCGCCGATCACCGACTCCCAGCTCTCGAGCAGCATCAGGGCGGTGCCGCTGGGGCTGTCCAGCTTGCCTCTGTGATGGCTCTCGACGATCTCGAGGTCAAAACCGCCGCCGCTCTCGCCTGCCAGGCGGGCCGCGAGAGACGTGAGCCTGCACAGGACGTGTATCCCCCTGCTCATGTTCGCGGAGTGGAAGACGGCCCTGCTACCGGCCCATAGCTCGAGCATCCCCTTGCCCTCGGAACCCGTGCCAGTGGTTCCCGAGACCAGCGGAACGGAGTTGCCCTCGAGCAGCGAGCCGAGATCCTGCCAGGCCGCCGCCGAGGAGAAGTCCACCACAGCGTCGACATCCGCAGGCAGAGGCTCCGAGGCCGGAAGCCCGGGAGCGATCCTGTCGTAGCGGGCCACGACCGAGTAGGCGCCTGCTTCCTCGGCGCACTGACGAAGCAGGACGCCCATTCTGCCCTCACTGCCGAACAGCGCGAGACGGGTCAAAGCAGATCCGCGCCCTCCATGGCAGCTCTCAGGGCCGGCAGGCAGGAGTCGGACAGGGGTGTCAGCGGGAGTCTCGGCTCGTTCTCGATCATGCCCATCAGTGAGAGGGCGCACTTGACAGGTATCGGGTTGGTCTCGAGGAACATGGCCCTGATGAGCGGGTAGAGCCTCCCCTGCAGCTTCCTGGCTGCTGCAAGGCTGCCGGTCTCCGTGAGAGCGACCAGCTCCGCCACTGCCGCCGGTGCGATGTTGGAGACGACCGAGATGACCCCCTTTGCCCCGAGGGCCACCTGCGCCATTGCCAGAGCGTCGTCCCCGCTCAGTATCGCGAAGTCCTCCGGAAGCCCCAGGCAGAGCATGGCAGTCACCCTCTCGGCCGATCCTGCGGCATCCTTGATGCCGGCGATGCGGGGGTGCCCGGCCAGCTCCGCGATGGTCTCGGGCGTCATGTTGGTGCCTGTCCTGCCGGGCACGTTGTAGACGATCAGGGGACACTCCACGGCGTCCGCCACGGCCCGGTAGTGGGCGATCTGGCCCTCTGCGACCGGCTTGTTGTAGTAGGGCGTGATGACCAGAACGCCGTCAACGCCCATGGCGGAGACCTCTGCGCTCAGCTCGACGGTGCTCCTGGTATCGTTCTTGCCCGTGCCTGCAAGCACCGGCACGCGGCCGTCGGCCGCATCCAGGACGGTCCTGACCACGTGCAGGTGCTCCTCGTGCGTGAGCGCGGCGGCCTCACCAGTGCAGCCACAGGCCAGGAGCCCGTCGATTCCCTTCTCGATCTGCCACTCCGCGAGGGACGATAGCGCGGCGGTATCCACCCTGCCGTTCCTGAATGGGGTGACAAGGGCGGTTATCGCTCCTCTGAACAACGCTGCCTATCCCTCGTCAGCCTGCGAAGCCTTGCGTTCGAGCAGCTTCACGAAGGGCGAAAGCAGCTCGATCGGGAGAGGGAATATCGTCGTGGAGTTGTTCTCGACAGCGATCTCGGAGAGGGTCTGCAGGTACCTGAGCTGGAGCGCGACGGGGTGACGCGCAATGATGTCGGCAGCCTCGGCCAGTTTCTGCGCCGCCTGGAACTCGGCTTCGGCGCGGATGATCTTGCCCCGCCTGTCACGCTCGGCCTCGGCCTGCTTCGCC
>JAFGKQ010000122.1 GCA_016928495.1 Candidatus Fermentibacterales bacterium | reverse complement strand
GGTGACGATGCTCCGGGCCGGCGAGATCTCCAGCTCTCCACGGGTGTCCCGCAGCCAGAGACCGACTGCCACACCGAGGGACAGCAGCGTCACGAGAACTGCAAGCGCTCTTGGCTTCATTCCGGCTACTCCCCCGAGATGACCGCTCTGGCCTTCTCCAGCTGTGCCATTCCGAAGCGGTAGTCCTCCGCCCACTCGGGCGTCTCCTCGGTGCCGTCCCTGAAGGCCTCGATGGCCCGGTCGTACTGCTCCGAGGTCTCCCCGCACATGATGAGGGCTATGCCCAGGTACCCGTGCGCCAGAAGCAGGTCGAAGCCCGCCTGGGGGGCCACTCCGAGCGGAAGGCCGGAGTCAATGGTGTGCTGCTGGGCGTGATTGAGCGACTGGTTGAGAGTGTAGAGGGCCTGCTCGTAGCGCTCCAGCGAGAGCTGGTGCATGCCCGCCGCCCAGTAGGCCATGAACAGGGAGTACTCGTCCTTGTCCATCTCGATCCGCCACTCCACGCACTGAAGGGCTGCCGAGAGCCCCCTCTCGAAGTGGCGCTCGTAGCGCACCAGCGTGTCCCCCGGCCAGCACTCCGCAAGATCGGCGGACAGGTTGAAGGACATCACGTTGGCCTCGTCCACGAGGGCCATGACGACCTCGGGCTCGCGAGGGGCCTTCCTGGCCTGCCTCATGGCCTCCTCGATCCCGGCGTCCACGATCACGATCAGGTCGTCGAGCTCCTTGCCCTCCCAGTTGCCGAACGTGAAGACCTCGCGCGCGAGGTGGAACAGGGAGATCCTGTCCTGCTCCGGCTGCTCGAGGATGAACCTGACCACCTCCATGGGGGGCCCGGTCTCCATCAGGAGCTGGAGACGCGCAGCCGTGCCCTCCACCAGGTACTCGGCACCCGCAACCGAGCAGATCACAAGGCTGACAAGCGATAAGGCCAGACAAGCTCTCAAGATGTCCCCTCTCCGACCAGGGTAGACGCCCTGCCCTCATCGCATAAGATAAGGCAAGGCTCACCCGGCGTAAGCATGGGATTCCCCGGGAAGATCGCCGCCCCGGTGGCGCGCTCGCAGGAGGTAAGAGAGGAAGGAGACCCGGTGACCAGACAGGAGATGCTGGATTTCGTGAGGAAGAGCCCGACGTCGTTCATGGGCACGGTAGAGAAGGGAGAGCCCAGGGTTCGTGGCATGGACACCCCCCTGGTCGACGAGAACGGGCTGACCTTCCTGACCGGTTGCGTAAAGGACGTCTGCAGGCAGCTGCTGGCGGACCCTTCGGTCGAGCTGTGCTACGTCGACATGGAGAACGGCACGCAGCTGAGACTGCGCGGCAGGATGGAGCACCTGGAGGACGAGGAGATCAAGAAGCAGATCGTGAACACCAGGTTCACCTTCCTGAAACCCGTCGCTGAGAAGCACGGATGGGGGGCCTTCGCCGTCTTCAGGTTGAGGGGGGGCACGGCAAGGGTCTGGTCGGCGAAGAACCCGGCGGGAGGCTCCGAGGTCTTCGAGTTCTAGGGCATCCGGTCCGCTCGGGAGGCTTCCGCTGTGATGCTCCCGAGGAGCAGGCCCAGCCTCTCCGTTACCAGGCTGTCCGACTCCATCGAATCCACGAGAACGGCCAGCCCGAGATGCCGACCTTCCGGCAGCTCGACCGCCAGAGCTGCCCTGCATCCTCCCGGCAAGCGGCTCATGCAGCCCAGGAACGACCGAGCGGGCGGAGCCTGATCCCGCACGAACTGCTCCAGCCCCGGTGCGCCCGGAAAGGGGACGCCACTGGCCGGAAGGTCCCGGCCCATGCTTCGCAACATCATGGCGCAGTCCCAGACCGCCGACACGTAGGGCAGGCCCGATCCGGTGTCCTCCGAGAGGCTCGTTGCCAGGAGGGCTTCCCGATGCAGCCATCCGCGCACCGTGTCCTTGCCCATCATGAGCATGAGGGCCTCGCAGGCCGAGCTGTCCCCCTGCCAGGCCTTCAGGACCAGGCTGTCGGGGGGAAAGCGGAGCATCGAGAACGGGGGGGCGGTCCGGCAGCTGACCGCGCAGGCCACCGGGAGGAGGGGGAAGTGCCCGCAGTCGAAGAAGCCCCCCTCGCTCAGCACGAACGAGCTCCCATGGACCATGTCCAGCCCTCTTACGCCATACCTGCCCGTTGTTGCTTCCACCAGTGAGTCGGTGACCAGGCGTGCCGCATCCAGCGCGGGGTCCGTCGGCGGAGGCTCCGCTCGGCAGGGGAGTGGCAGGGAAGAGCTCAGGACAACGGCAAGAGCCAGACCGGGAGTCATCTGTCGTCTCTCCTCCAACCGCTTCGGGCGCGTCTACCCGGAACGTCAAGAGACATCCGGAGGTCCAATGAGAAGGGGGGAGGCCGAAGCCTCCCCCCGACTCGCGAGCTAGAAGCGTCCCTAGATGCCGAACTCGGCCTTGATGTTGCCCCAGGTAGAGGGCGTAAGGCCCTCCTCGCCCCACATGAAGGTCAGGATGTTCTCCCAGAGATCGACAGCCTGGGTGGGGTTGAGGGAAGCGAAATAGCCGGAGATGATGCTCTCGCCGTCGTTGGCCACGCAGAGAGCAGCCTGCCCGGGGCTCGAGCTGGCGGTCCAGCCGGTCACGGGGACGGCATCGCTGACGGTCAGCCTGTTGCCACCGGTGCCGTAGCCCGGGTCAGCGTATGACCAGTCCGTGATGCCGTCGGCGATGGGATGCGCAACCTCCCAGAGGTAATGGGGTGCGGGCGGCATGCCGATCGCGCTCACGGCGGAAATCCCCATGGCGGCGGTGAGAGCGTCGTCATAGCTGTACTGCATCATCCAGCAGGCGTAGAACATGGGTCCGAGAGCCGGGTTGTTGTACCAGTCGGTCAGCTTCTGATAGGCGCTGACATCGGTCAGGCCGTAGTTGTGCATGTCGCCGATGGCTATGTCCGTGTTCTCGTCGATGTCGTTCACCCAGCCGGCGGGGTTGCCGTTGTAGCCCTCGACCGTGCAGGCGGGCCAGAGGTTGGCTATGGCCGTGAGGGGCGCGTCGCCGTAGCCGCTGTAGATGTCGTACTCGATGGTGATTATCTCCGGATCCTGCGCGAAGCACAGGCCGAATGCAAGCACCAGGGACAGAAAGGCGATCTTCATCTTCTACTCCTCTGCAGTTCGGGTGTAAATGCACGTACCTCGGCCAGCAATTATGTCGCATCTGGGGACGGATGGCCAGTGGTGCCCGGGGTCCCGGTCCGTGTGGCCGGCTACGCGAGGACCGTCCGGCTCCAGTCGGGGACAGGCATCCTGTTCCGCTAGGGCGGCAGCCGTGTAGGGCGCATCTCGATGCTCCACAACTCGTTCGCGTTGACTCGGGGTGCCCGCCCGGAGAACGGCGCACGCCCCGATCGGGAAGGGCAGTGCGTGTCCCGGACCTCACGGGAAGGGAACACACCTTCTTAGCAGCCAATTATGTGCCATCCGTGGATGGAGTGCCAGGGGCAACGCGTTGCGGGCCTTCAGCCGGGCGGCCGGAGACACGGAGACCGTCAGGCTTGTCCCCGGCCTCGTTACACTCAGTTACGTTTGGTTCATCCCTCTGATCGACATTGCCACCAGAGTCTTCTCCGGGCATCAGGATTGCCAGCATGAACACGGGTCGACGAAGGAGGGTTCATGATGTCGAGAAAGAGCGTTCTCGGGCCGCTCCTGACGGCGGGGGGACTCGCGGTCGTCATACTGATCGTTCCCGCCAGATCCGAGGGTGCGGAGTATACGTTGCCGGATACGGATCAGCAGCTCTGCTTCGACACCATGACAGTGATCTAGGCGCCCCTGCCGGGAGAGGACTTCTACGGACAGGACGCGCAGTTCGACGGTCCTGCTCCGTCCTACATGGACAATGGCGACGGCACCGTCACCGATCTCAACACCGGGCTGATGTGGCAGCAGGCGCTTCCACCCGAGAAGATGACCTGGGACGAGGCGATGTCTGGTGCCGATACTTGCGGTGTCGGCGGCTACTCTGACTGGAGGCTGCCGACCATCAAGGAGCTTTACTCGCTCATCCTCTTCAGCGGAACCGATCCCTCGGGGCCGGGCGGAGACGATCCGATTCCCTTCATCGACACTGATTACTTCGAGTTCGAGTACGGAGACACCCTTTCGGGCGAGAGGATCATAGACGCGCAGTACTGGTCCAGCACCGTCTACCAGGGCCTGACCATGGCAGGCGACTCGACTGCTTTCGGCGTCAACTTCGCCGACGGCAGGATCAAGGGCTATCCGAGAGCCCGTCGGGCCTCCACCCGGTTTCGAGATGAAGGCCTTCGTGAGGTATGTTCGCTGCGAGGCCTATGGCGAGAACCAGTTCCTGGACAACGGCAACGGGACCGTTACGGACCTGGCCACGGGGCTGATGTGGCAGCAGACAGACGACGGCGTGGGAAGGGATTGGCTCGAGGCGCTGGCCTACGCGGAGGACCTCGTGCTTGGCGGCCATGATGACTGGAGGCTTCCCAATGCCCACGAGCTCCAGAGCATAGTGGATTACGGCCGATCCATGCAGAGCACGGACTCGCCGGCAATTGATCCGGTCTTCGACTGCACCGGGATCCTGGACGAGGGCGGCGATCCCAACTACGGGTTCTACTGGACCGGGACGAGCCACCAGTCGACGATGCCTGGCCAGGACGGTACGTTCGCCGTCTATGTCAGCTTCGGGGAGGCTCTGGGATGGATGATGACCCCCGATTCCACCTCCTGGGTGCTCTACGACGTCCATGGGGCGGGAGCTCAGCGCAGCGATCCGAAGTGTGGCGATCCCGCCCAGTACCCGCATGGCCACGGCCCACAGGGTGACGTGGTCAGGATCTACAACTTCGTTCGCTGTGTGAGGGATACCGATACGGGCGTCGGCGGGGACGCAGGATCCCCGCCTCTGCTGCTGGAGGTGGCCGGACCGAATCCGTTCCGCGGTTCAGCCGTCCTGGGGTACGGGCTGGACGAGCCCGGTTATGCCGAGATCTGTGTGTATGATGTGTACGGAAGGCGCGTGGGCACGCTCCTGAGCGGGATGCTTCCGGCGGGCAGCGGTTCCGTCACCTGGAACGCGTCAGCACTGCCGTGCGGAGTCTATACCTGCCTGTTGCGCTCCGCCGCCGGCGGGAGTGCTACCCGGAGACTCGTCCTCCTGTAATCAGGGACACGCACTGTTTCCTGTACGCCGACAGCCATGCCGGCGTATCTCTCCCGTTGTTCCACAGCTCGCTTCCATCGACTCGGGATTCCCGGTCGGAAAACGCAGCACCACCCGATCAGGGAAGAAGTGCATGTCCCCCACTGGAGTTGACGCTTCATGTGTAGAGTGTATACTACACGCTACACGGAGGTAACCCATGAGAAACGAGTTCGGAGAGTACGTAAGACAGGCGAGAGAAAGGCTCAGGAAGAGGGACGCGGGCTTCTCAGTGCGCAAGCTGGCCGAGAGGGTGGGGCTCGAGCCCTCTTACCTCAGCAAGATCGAGAGGGGGCTCCAGGCGCCTCCCTCCGCGGAGAAGATCGCCCTGCTCGCGGAGAAGCTGGGCGATGACCCGGACGTGCTGCTGGCCCTTGCCGGCAAGGTGTCGGACGATCTGCTCGAAGTTATCAGGAAGAGACCTGCGCTGTTCGGCAGGATAATACGGGAGCTCAGAGACCTTCCGGACCACGCCGTTCTGCGCGTCGTCCGCGAGGTCCGCGACGGAGAATGGTAGGTGGCCGCGATGATAGAGCTGGCGGGGGACACGCTCGTCTTCAGCTTCCCGGAGGTCTTCCCGGGCGCGAGGTTGAGCATCAGCTTCCAGAGGACCCTCAGGATCCCTGACGACGGGAAGGCGCATCCGCTGCCCGCCGGTCTGGGAGACCTGCCGCTGCGGCATGTCGACGACTTCGGGAGCAGCGTGCCGGCAGGATGGAAGCAGCGGGGCGGAGTGATGATGCCGATGTACCAGTCGGAGGCGACCTGGATCAGCTTCCGATCGTACGGCGTCCCTCACAGGGAAAGCCCGTACCCCTTCGCCGTGAAGATCGGGACCGGCAGGATAGACGCCATCACGGGCAAGCGATGGAGGGACGGCCTGCTCAAGACACGGCAGGACTACCTCATAGTGCCGGAGCAACCCTGGCTCGACGGCTACGTGGTCGACAAGGGCCTGATCAGGCAGTTCGTGGCCATGCCCCTCGGCGCGGGGTACACGGCCGAGGAGCAGATAACCGGGAAGGCCGGGTACGGAGGGCTTCAGATCTGCGTAATCCCGATGAAGCCGGATCTGTTCGAGAAGCTCTTCCCCCTCAGGTCCGAGGAGTATCTGCGCACGATGATGCCTGCCAGGTACACGGACGACGAGGGCAATGTGGTGTGGAGTGTCGGCTTTGTCAGCATGGGCCTCGCACCCGGTGGCCTGATGGAGCAGGAGATCTACCTTGATGAGTTCGGTCGGGACGCCTGGGAGACCTCGGTCTCCTCGAGGTGCTTCGTCCACATCGCCAACTCCCTGGTCTGGAGGGCGGTGACGGGGGAGGCTCCGCCGCAGCCGCCGCTGACCTCGAAGGAGTACAGACAGGCGGGCGTTCCCTGGTTCAAGTACTACCACGAGGGCCTCGAGGCCGTCGAGGGATCGAAGGAGCTTGCGGAGCTGAAAAGCGTGATCCGGATGGGCAGGGAGAAGGGAGACGTGCCCGTCCCGGAGAACGAGACAAGCGACCCGGTAAGGGTGATCGAGCTGGGGCCGAAGGGGCGCAGCAGGGTCAGCGAGTGGTAGCCGGCTGCTGCTCTTTACGGCAGGCCCTGCCCGTGGCATCTCTTCGGGCATCGAGTCGAGTTCGACAGCCATGTCCCGCCGGAGAGGGGAGGGGCTCGTGAGCCGCGCATTAGCCTTCGCGTCGATCATCCCTGTCGTCCTGCTGACACTGGCCGGTTGCGGCGGTGAGGGCCGCCCTGCCGCCGAGCCGTCCGGCGATGCCCCCGGGGCTGCCCCGCCTGACACGGTGGCGGAGGCCCCCGTGATCCTGCCGCCCGACACGATCCCCGCCGAGGTGATGTACGCCATCAGCGAGAACGGCCTCGGGCTCTGCTTCGTGGACGGCGACCTGCCTTGCGCAGATCCGGCCAGGTCGTTCGTCTACCCCGACAGCGTCCTGCTCCACAGCTCCCTCTGGAGCACCGGGAGCGCCCACTACTGCCTCTTCTCCCGTCGTGAGCCCGATCCGGAGATCGTCTACGATACCTTCGCGCTGAGGGACCTCCTCGAGGGCAAGAGCGGCACCGGGTCCAACTGCAGGTTCGAGTACGGGACGATGAGCAACTGCACCATCGGCGAGGACTGCTCCTGCAACGAAAGCCCCGTCACCGGCCGCAGGTTCGACTACACCATCTACAGGAACGACAGCCCCTATCTCGAAGGCACGGCGTACGCTTTCTGGCACGACGGCTTCGTCACCATCGTCTTCGGCCAGGCCGGGACGACCAGCCGCGAGTACGTTGCGATGGCCAGGGACAAGCTGGACATGATCGTGAACGGGATCTACTTCGGCGGGGTCGGGCAGCCTGCCGTGGACGTTCTGGGAGTCGGCCCGCCTTACTAGGAGCGCCGGCGAGCGGCTTGCTCTCCGGGAAGCCGTCCCCGAGGGATCACCCGATCGGGCGCCGGCTGCCGCCGGGCGGTCCGCGGGAAGACAGGTGTTGCCTGATCCCGCTTGGGGGGCGTCGCGGGTCTGCCGGGCCGCGGCCGGCTGGCAGCTCGTGTCCCGGACCTCAGAGCCAGGCGGTGACCTCGTCCACGCTCATTCGGGGCCTCGGGGCCGGGCTCTCGTCGGGGTAGCCGAGGGACACCGCCGCGATCATCTCGCCGCTGGCTCCCATCCAGCTCTTCAGCTCTCCGTAGGCGTAGAACACGTCGCAGATCCAGAGCGAGCCCAGGCCGAGCTCCCGCGCCGCCAGGAGCATGTTCTGTATGGCGGCGCCTATGGACTGGATGTCTACCACGTTGAGGAAGTAGAGCTCGCGCTCAATCTCCCAGGCGTCGGAGCCGTCGGGGTAGTAGACGAACACCGTGACGGGGGCTTGCTCCATCGAGTTCGCGGTCCACTCGGCGCTTCCGGTGTCCACGCCGTCGGCCTTGCGCCTGGCGATGCCCTCGCGCATCACCCTGATCATCTCCTGCCGCCTCTCGGGGCCGACAACCACGAAGCGCCAGGGCTGCTTGTTCTTGCCTGAGGGGGCCTGCGTGGCCGCTAGCAGGATCGCCCGGAGACTCTCCTCCGGAACCGGATCGCTCCTGAACTTCCTGATGCTGGTCCTGGCTGCTATGGACTCGATCGCATTCATGCCTGTCCCGCTTTCCGCTTCGTCTCCGTGGGTCGGCCGGCTGCCGGTGCGTTCATCCCCGCCGACGCCCCGGAGCAGTGCGTGTCCCCGATTTCGACGCAACCCTCATCGAGGCCCGGGCCCATTCGCCCAGCTCGTCCGGGTCGTCGAGGATTTCGGCGGGGACCTCGTAGTAGGGCATCGTGCTGTCCCTGTTGCGGTAGGGCCTGAACGGCCCCGTGCCCTTCTCCTCGTAGAGGCGCCTGCCGGAGTCGTCGGCCTTGAGGTAGAGGACGTCGCCCGCGATCAGGCCGAACATCCTGCCCTCGTGGAACAGCCCGGCCCCGCCGAACATGCGCTTCGCGGAGATGCCCGGGAGCTCCCGGAGCTGGTCGAGGCAGAACTCCAGAAAATCCCGGGAGACGGGCATCTCAGTCCGTTTCCGTCTCCGGGTCGCCCAGAGGGCCCTCGGGATCGATGAACCCCTCGAGCTCCTCGAAGCCGAGGAAGATCTCCCCGTCGGGCTCGAGGGCCTCCGCCGCGTGTGGGAAGCCGAACTCGTGCCTGAAGAGGACTCCGTCGATGGTGACGGTGAAACCTTCCAGGTCCTCCTCGGTGAAGCGCTGGTCGAGGTCCTCGCCCAGCTCGTCCCTGTAGTAGAGCGCCACCAGGGAGATGTTCCTCTGGAGATAGTCATCGAGAACGTCCACCAGACCGTCCAGCTGGTCCTCCAGGAACAGGTCCCGCGCATGCAGGAGGTCCCCCGTCCTGGTGTCGAAGGTGAAGTAGTGCTCGAACGTGCTCGGGTAGGCCCCGCAGAAGTCTATCGAGATGGTGATGTCCAGCAGGTCCCCGTGCTTGTAGTTGACCCTGAACATCGCCCCGACGATGCCCCTCCCGGTCTCCCGGAAGTTC
>JAFGKQ010000121.1 GCA_016928495.1 Candidatus Fermentibacterales bacterium | reverse complement strand
CCGGTAGGGCTCGCTGGAGCACCAGAGGGTTCCCCCGTGGGTCAGCCTTCGCACCATGGCATCTCCGGAGACCGGCTGATCGGAGGTGCACAGGCCTCCGATGGGGATGTCCATGCGAAGCGCGGAGAAGAACAGGTCCCTGAAGAAGGTGGTGGGCTCGTCGGAAAAGACGAAGAAAAGAGCATCTGCGGTCCCGTCCCAGGTATCGGAGACCAGCATCTCGTCAGCCCAGTCCGGAGGCCTCAGACCCTCGAGCTCGGAACGGACCAGCTCCTCGATGCCCTCGAGGAGCCCTGAGTGCTCGAAGGAAGCGCAGACCTTGAAGGAGATCAACTCAGAGGCCAGATGAGCGTGACCCTCGTGCGCCCTTCGGGAGACAGAGAGAAGTCGAGCCAGCGGGCCAGGTTGCGGGCGATCAGTATGCCCCTGCCCCTGTCTGCCATGAGGGCCTCACCCTCCGCCGGCTCCAGGCCGATGCCCTCCGCGGGTACCCAGGAGCCCTCATCCTCCACTTCGACCACCACTCTTCCCGGAAGGGCTTCCATGGCGATGGAGACCCGTTTTTCCGGATCTAGCCCGTTCCCGTGCTCCATGCCGTTCTTGACCAGCTCCATCACTGCGATGGACAGGGAGGTGAGCTCGTCCTCCTCGACACCTGCGATCCGCCCTATCCTCTCGATCAGGACCTGGGCAGGCTCGAGGAAGCGGTGGTCGCTGGGAATCCGGAGCTGGGTTGTCGCCAAGCGTTACGCCTGGAAGCTCTCCAGGGCTTCCTTCTCGTCGGTATACGTCTCGAACACCGTGATGAGCTTGGTGATGATGAAGAGCTCGTGAATCTTCTTCGTCGCGTTGAGGATCTTCATCGTTCCGCCGGCCCTGCTGATCGTCGTGTGGCCGGACACGATCACGCCCAGTCCGGAGCTGTCCATCCAGGTAACGCCGCCCAGGTCGAGCAGGACGTTCCTCCTGTCGTGGTTGACCTGGCTCTGAAAGGCCTCCTTCACCTCGACCAGCTCCGGGCCGCCGATCACCTTGCCGGAAAGCCTGATCACAGCGATGTCATCGAACAGATCCTCTGCTATCTTCAAGTTCGCTACCCCCTGTTCCTGACCGGTCACCGATGGCGCCGGTCACTCACCGGCCGACGGGCTGCCGGGGACGTCCGACCTGTAGAGGGGCGGCACGGGCGGACGCACCGGGCCTTGTTCGAGCAACAGAGCATATCTACAAAAAAGGCCCCGGCCCAGACAGTCTGGCGGCCGACCCCGGCTAGGCGCAGAGGACGTAGTCCTTCCACTCGCGGAAACCCCTGTTCTCCAGGAAGCAGCGGATCTCCTCCCGGGCGCCCCAGGCCCTGGAGGCGACCAGCACCGGCGCACACGAGCCGGGGCGAAGGGAGTCCGGCGAGACGATGGTGACCCCTCTGAGCGTGCGCCCGACCCGTTCCGGGACGATCGTTACGAACGCCTCGACGACGAAGCCTTCCCTGAGGAGGAAGCCGGACAGCCTGCGCCCCGCCTGACCGCTGCCCCAGACAGTCACGCTGCCTCCCGCGAGGCATGGCACCTTCCTCAGGTAGCTGGCCTTTATGCGGTAGAAGGAGGTGACGGAGTAGCGCGGATCGGTTCTGGACAGCCTTCGGGGGTGGTCCCTCCAGTAGAGCAGGACCGCGGGCACGCGACGGAAGGTGAAGCCGCCGGCCCACAGCCTCAGCCAGAGCTCGTAGTCCTCGGGATAGTCACCGTCCGAGTAGCCTCCGGCCGCCATCACCTCCTCCCGCCTGTAGAACGCAGTAGGATGCGGAACCGGGCTCTCGATGAAGATGCCCCTGACGATCTGCTCGTGATCGACAAGGGAGTTCAGCCACTGCTCGTAGAGCCTGTAGCCCTTCCTCACGCCCCCCTTCCTGAAGCTCTCCACCATGCAGGAGACGACCGAGCGAGGGGGCATGGAGCGCGCCATCGCGGCCTGTGCTTCCAGCCTGTCCGGATGGCAGACATCATCGGCATCATGTCTCGCGATCCACTCGCCGCAGGCTGCAGCCAGGCCTGCGTTGAGGGCATCCACCAGCCCGTGCCCCGGGCTGTCCAGCAGCCTGAAGCGGGAGTCCCGGGACCGGAAGGACTCGGCGATGGCCCTGCTTCCGTCCGACGAGCCGTCGTCGACCATGAGCACCTCGAAGTCCTCGAGCGTCTGAGCTCTCAGAGACTCGAGGGACTCGTAGATGTGCTCCCTCGCGTCACGGAACGGCAGCAGGACCGTTATGGCCGCGGGGCTCTCCGGGCCCATCAGAGGCCGGACAGCCCCGCGGCGACACTGATGAGCTCCTCGGCCGAAAAGGCGGGCCTTCCGCACGCACTTCCGAGACAGGTCCTGGCATAGGGCCTGTCCATCACCGGAAGCCTGAGAGAGTCGAGGACGGCCAGGTCCCCGGGCAGCGAGGGATCCAGAAGCTCCACGTGCTCCTCGCCTGCAAGCTCCCGCGCGGTCTCCAGGAGAGACGCCGTTACCGGGTGGTCCCGGGCACCGACTACCGTGACGTGGAGCCACTGAGCCGGGGGATGATCGGGAGGGGTCCCGGAGGTGTCCGCGGGATGATCGGAGAACAGCGGGTCGGAGGACAGGGCGAGAAGCTGCAGGGCCAGCTCCTCCCCGCTCCTGCCTCCGGCCAGTCTCGACACGACGCTGCGGTCGGAGCCGAGGACGATGGCGTAGGGAAGAAGGTCCGGAATGGACCAGCGCTCGGCAGCCACGCGCGACTCGCCCGGATCGAGCCAGACCATGGGCATGCTCAGTGGCGGGAGCCAGTCCGCCCTTCCGCCCTCCAGCACGCT
>JAFGKQ010000120.1 GCA_016928495.1 Candidatus Fermentibacterales bacterium | reverse complement strand
GGCGACCCCCCCAGCATGATACTCGCGGCATCGGAGAACCTGGGCTTCAACGACTTCTTCTTCTTCCGGGGAAGGCCCGGCATCTTCTTCGCCGTGGAGCTGGGCGCCGTGGCCTCCTTCTTCGTGCTCTACCGGCTGATGGGCAGGGACAGGCGCAGCTTCCGCGCCCCGAGCATCCCGCCCATGACCAGGGGCTGGTGGATACCCACCGCCCTGCTGGGGCTCGTTATCGCCGGCCTGGCCCTGATAGGCTTCTTCACGCCCGGGGTGGGACTGGCCTCCGGCCTCCTGTGCGCGGTCGGAGGTCTGCTCAGCGTTGTCTGGCACCGCGGCAACCGCAGGAAGTTCCGGGAGATCCCCGGCCTCAGCCTTGAGGAGGGGGTGTCGGGCGAGGGGGACGAGGGGCAGGAACGGGCGGACCGCAGGCGGCCCCGGGAGATCTTGAGTGCGTTCGACTGGGACACCCTGCTGCTGCTGGCTGGCATCTTCTTCATGGTGTCTGCCCTGGATGAGCTGGGGATCATGGCCACCATCGGGCGGTTCCTGGCCGGCGTCTCAGGGAACAGCCCGTTCGGGGCCTTCATGCTCGTGGTCTGGGGCTCGGTGCTGTTCAGCGCCTTCGTGGACAACGTGCCGTTCGTCACCGCCATGATACCGGTGGTCCGCACCCTCGGCCTGTCCATCGGGGGGGGGTCCTACTTCTACCTGACCTTCGGTCTCCTGGTGGGGAGCTGCCTGGGGGGCAACATCTCCCCCGTGGGTGCCTCTGCCAACATAGTGGCCGTAGCCATGCTGCGCCGAAAGGGCCACAGGGTGCGCTTCATGGAGTTCGTCAGGATAGGCCTGCCGTTCACCGTCGCGGCCACGGCCGCCGGCTCCGCCCTTATCTGGCTGGTCTGGCACCCGTGACGGGGCGCCGGGGAGAACGGAGGATCGGATGAGGAGGGAGCTCTGCTTCCCGATGAGCGCCGACCGGGTCACGGGCCTCGTGCTCGACGCAGGCCTGGAGGGCCTGGGCGCTCTCGTCTCGAGCTCAGGCCGCAGCAGGGTGTTCCTCGTCGCCGACGAGAGGGCCCTGTCCTTCTGGGGGGACGAGCTGGATCTCGAGCTGTCGGGCCTCGAGCAGGCGGGACGGCTGCTGATCCGCGCGGAAGAGGCCGCGAAGACGGTCCGGACCCTGGAATCGGCATGGATGGCGATGCGGCAAGCGGGGCTGCGCCGCAGCGCAGACGCCGTCGTCTGCTTCGGCGGAGGCCTCGTCTGCGATGTCGGGGCGCTGGCCGCCTCGACCTACCTGAGAGGCCTTCCGCTGATCCTGGTGCCCTCCACACTGCTCTGCCAGGTGGATGCCTGCCTGGGCGGCAAGACTGCCGTCAACCTGGGTGATGCCAAGAACCAGCTCGGGACCTTCTACCCGGCAGAGAGCGTCTGGATCGCTACGCGGCTGCTGGCCACGCTGGAGCCGGGGCACTTCAGGGGCGGCCTTGGCGAGGCCCTCAAGACCTCTCTGGTCGGGGATGCGTCCATCGCGGCCGGGCTCCTGGCTCGCGTACCCGGAGCCGGGGAGCCGGGCTTCGAGGACTGGGCGTCCTCCCTCGTCGAGCGGTGTCTGAGGGTCAAGGGGGCCATAGTCACGGAGGACCTGCTGGAGACGGGCAGGAGGGTCCTGCTCAACGCCGGGCACACTCTGGGTCACGCCCTCGAGAGCGCTAGCGGGTTCGGTCTGACACACGGAGAGGCCGTGGCAGCCGGCCTGGTCCTCGAGGCCCGGATGGCCGAGCTGCTCGAGGGCTCCGCACCGGGTCTCTCCCTGGAGCTTGCCGGAATGCTCCCGGGCCTTGGCATCGGGTTCGCGGGCCTCTCGCGGAGCCCGGGCGCGTTGGCGGACTTCCTGGAGCGCGACAAGAAAACGGGCCGCGGGGGCCAGAGGACATGGGTCCTGCCGTTCGGCTGGGAGGACTGCAGGCCCACTCTTCTGAGCCCTTCGGAGGAGTCGCGGCTGCTAGGCTCTCTTCTCGAGGAAGACGCGGCTTGGTGAGGGCATCTCCTGAAGGCAGCTTCTGGGATCACCTGGAGGAGCTCAGGCAGCGCATCCTCGTGGTGCTCGGCGTCCTGACGGTCTCGACCCTGACCGCCTTGATCGCCTTCGGAAGGACCCTGACCGGATTCGTCATCTCCAGGGGCCCCTCCGAGCTTCTCGCCCTTTCCCCCTCCGAGGCCCTGGTCGCGCACCTGAAGGTCTCGCTGGTGGCAGGCATCATCCTCAGCTCTCCTGTCGGCTTCTACCACCTGTGGCGCTTCATCTCCCCCGGGCTTCTGGACAGGGAAAGAAAGGTGTCCGCCGCGGCGGCGGCCTCGTGCTTCCTTCTCTTCGCCGGGGGAGCCCTCTTCGCCTGGTTCCTGATGCTCGAGCCGGTCACCGGGGTGCTGCAGAGCTTCGAGGGCGGGACCATAAGGGGAGGCTGGAGCGTCTCTAGCTACATCGGGTTCGTCGGTCGGATGGTGCTGGTCTTCGGCGTGGCCTTCGAGCTGCCCGTGCTGGTGCTGCTGCTGGTGGGCCTTGGCGTGCTCAGGCCATCAACGCTGGCCCGCTACAGAAGACACGTGATAGTCGCCCTGCTGGTTGCGGCTGCGATCCTGACCCCTCCGGACCCGCTGACCCAGGTCATGCTGGCGGCGCCGCTCTACCTGCTGTTCGAGCTGAGCGTGCTGGCGGCGAGGGTGACGGGACTGGGGAAGAGGACCGGCGCTGCCGGGGAAGAGGTCGCTTGACAGGCTCCCGGGGTTTGCACATAAAGCCCTGACACGGGGCGTAACAAGAGGCTCCAGGGGCGGCCACCCCCGCACAAGGGGTGAGCGGAGTTATCTGTTGCGCCCTCCTTTTTTCATGCGCCCCCGGCCCCTCATGCGCTGTGCGCCCTGAAGTAGTCCAGCACATCCGTCAGGGTCCGCTCCAGAGCGACCGCAGGCCTCCATCCGATCACCCTCCCGATGAGCCTTCCGTCTCCCACGATGCGGCTGACCGGAGAGGAACCGGGATAGGCTCCCGAGGCCCTTATCTCCGGTGTGACCTCCGACATCCCGATGAGCCTTCCGACCACGTCATGCCCGGAGACCCCTTTGCCGGAGCACACGTTCATCACGGGAGGGATCCTGGCCCCCCCGGGTGTCGTCGAGAGCAGGGAGATCGCACGCGCCGCGTCCCTCACGTCCACGTAGTCCCTTACGTTGTCGAGCTGGCCCAGCCGGAGAAGCCGGGGCTCCAGCCCGGCCTCCATCCTCGCCAGCTTCGAGGCCACGGTAGGGATCAGCATCACGGGCTGCTGTCCCGGGCCCGCCAGGTTGAACAGCCGCAGAACGAAAAGACGGGAAGCAGGGAGGGCCTCGACGGCCGCCCGCTCCCTGGCCGCGCAGCTCCTGCCGTAGGCCGTTACCGGGGAGACGGGATACTGCTCTCCGATCGTCCGCTCCGGCTCGGCGGGCTGGCCGTAGACCGCCGACGAGCTCGTGACGATCGTCCGCTCCGCATCGATCGCGTCGAGCAGGGTGCCGGTCATGCGCATGTTGGCTTCCACCAGGAAGGACTCGTCCGCGTGCCTGGTCAGTCCCGCGAGGTGTATCAGCACGTCCACCCTGCGTCCACGGAGCTGTCTCACGACCTCCCCGGCCGGCCGCAGCAGGTCGCAGCGGACCAGCTCGACTGACCCACAAGCGATCTCCGCCCCGGGCGGCTCCGGAGGCCGGGCGTCCATCAGGAGCAGCTCCATCGGGGCCCCATCCGTGCGGGCCGAGAGCAGGGCATCCGTCAGGTGTCGCCCGAGGAAGCCTGAAGCCCCGGATATCGCTACTCTCAAGGGAGGTCCGGAAGGTATCTCGAGGGCGCGTCCCGAAAGGACTGCTGTGCGGCGGCGTAGTCGTCGGGGTTGCCTATGTCGTGCCAGGAGCAGCTCTCGTCGGCAAGGTCACGCAGAACGGTCTCGCCGGCCTCGAGCAGCCGGTGGACCAGCTCGGGAAGGTCGAACGGGCCCGACTCCGGGATGTACTCGAGGGCCCTTCTCGAGTAGGCGTAGATGCCCATGCTGACCTCGTACTCGAGCGAGGGCTTCTCGACGTACCCGGTGACCCTTCCGGAGGCCTGCTCGATCACTCCCAGCGGCAACGTGAGGTGCTTCCCGTGGGAAGCGATCGTGAGCGCTGCCCCGCTGCTCACGTGACGCTCGAGCATCGCCGCGAAGTCGACGTCCGTCAGTATGTCCCCGTTGAGAACGAGGAATGCCTCCGGAAGGCGGTCTCCTGCCAGCCGCAGGGACCCGGCAGTGCCGAGCGGCTCGTGCTCCCTGATGTAGTCTATCTCCAGGTCGGAGGCGGCTCTCAGGGGGTGATTGAGAAAGTAGGCCTCCACGAGCTCGGCCAGATGGCCCACGGAGAACCACAGCCGGGAGAATCCAGCGGCGGCGAGCTGCCTGACCAGGATGTCCATCACGGGGTACTGCCCTATTGGCACCAGCGGTTTCGGGAAGACCGCCGTGTAGGGCGCCAGGCGGGTGCCCAGGCCCCCGGCGAGGATGACGGCTGTGCGAGGGGCCCCCTGAGCGGTCATGTCCTGTAGAGCCCCGGCGAGGGGTAGAGGCCGGGGTGCCCCGAAACCCAGTCCACGGTGAGCTCCAGGCCTTGCCTGAGGCCGATCGAGGGCCCCCAGCCAGTGAGGCTCTCCGCCAGGGCGGTGGAGGCGACCAGCCTTCCGACCTCGCTGGCGCCGGGCCTGATCCTGCTCTCGTCCTCCACTACGGGCAGCCCCGCACGCCCTGCGATCTCGATGATCATGCCGGCGAGGTCGCCCACCGAGACTCCCTCCCCCGACCCGAACTGGATGGTCCTGCCTTCGATGCCGTCCGCGCGGAGCATGCACAGGAAGGCGCCCGCTATGTCCGTGACGTAGCTGAGATCCCTGACCGGGTGCAGGGAGCCCAGCGCTATCCTGTCTTCCCAGAGCGCCTGCGAGACGATCGTTGGCACCACGGCCCTGGCCGACTGGCCGGGGCCGAAGGTGTTGAACGGGCGGCAGATCGCGACCGGGAGGCCAAAGCTCCTGTGGAAGCTGAGAGCGAGCTGGTCGGCTGCTATCTTGCTGGCGGCGTAGGGAGACTGGGCCCGCAGAGGGTGCTCCTCGGTGATCAGCCCCTCACCGACCGTTCCGTAGACCTCGCTCGTGGAGGTGATCACGATCCTCTCTATGCTGTCGGTGTCCCTGGCGGCCTGAAGGACGTTGAGCGTTCCCATGGCGTTCACGCCGAACACGTCCGAAGGGCTGTCGTAGGAGTAGGGAATCCCTATCAGAGCGCCCAGGTGGAGAACCGCGGAGCAGCCTCTCATCGCTCTTCGAACCGACTCGAAGTCCCTCAGATCGCCCAGAACGGCCTCGTAGCGGCCCGCCAGGCGCGGAGGAAGCAGGGAGAGAAGCCCGTGGCCGCCGCCCGACGTGTAGCGCAGGAAGGCGACCACCTCGTAACCTTCGTCGAGCAGAGAGGCGACCAGATGATGGCCGATGAAGCCGCCGGCACCAGTGACCAGCACCCTGCGCCCCGCAGGATCAGACATCGAGACCTCCTGGCCGCTTCGAGGGATCAGACAGAACGGTACTCCGGGGTGAATCGGGTGTCAACTCGCCGAAGGGCCGGGCGGGACTGCATCGATGCGTCTGCTGCCGCTTCCCCTTCTGAGGAGGTAGGAGAGCATCTCCCGCAGTATGCCCAGGATCACGGAGGGGCGATCGAGCGAAGACCTGCCGCGGCCCCTGGGAACGTACTCGAAGCCGATCTGCTTTATCTCGATTCCTCGCCTCCGGAGCTCCGCGATCAGCTCCGCGTCGTAGAAACAGCCGTTGGAGGTAAGCTCGAGCGACTGCAGCAACTTCCTCTCGATGACCTTCATGGAGAAGTTGACGTCCCTCACGTCCAGCCGGAAGAGGAGCTGGACCAGCCTGTTGTAGGTCCAGGAGTAGAGCTTCCTCCTGAAGCTCTCCCTCTTGCCGATCCTGTAGCCTATCACCGCGCGGAAATCGCCCAGGAGCGGAAGGACCCTGGTGGCTATGTCCGCCACGTCGAAGGGCTCGTCGCCATCCACGTAGAGGACGTAGTCCTTCAGGGCAGAGGCGAAGCCGAGCCTTATGGCGCTTCCCAGGCCCTCTCTGCGGTTCTGGTGGAGCACCCTGATCCTCTCGTTGGAGCGGGCCAGCTCATCGGCTATCGCTGCCGTTCCATCGGTGCTGCCGCTCTCCACGATCACTATCTCGAAATCCTTGAAGCCGCGTGACAGAACCGCGTCGAGGGACCTCACGGCGGCCGCTGCGTTCTGCTCCTCGTTATAGACGGGAACGACGACTGAGATGCTCTTCGGCTCCACTGGCGGCCACGCTCCCGGGTGCTGGTGCGGAGACTCCGGACTGAAAGACCACGCAGAATCTCAACAAGCTTACGCAGAATACCTCGCGGGAGGCAAGGTCGCGGTTGCTGGCCCTGAGCGCCCGCTCGTATAATGGCGACCGCGCGGGTCGTGGTGCCGGCCAGACCCACTGGCGGCGTGACAGCCGCCGCTCCCGGCGCCTGCGCCTGGCCCGGACAGCCGGATCTCGAGCGGAAGGCGGTGCGAGCAGCGATGCCCTGGTCGGAGATGCAGCCGAGTCAGCGACGCCTCTCTCTTGCCGGCATTGCCGTCTGCGCCCTCCTGATGACTCTCGCCGTGGGTCATCCCGCCGTCCGGGCATTCCCCGCCGGGCAGGAGTTCATGAGCTTCCTCATCCCCCTCCGGCACGGGCAGGAGATAGACGACTACCTCCTCGACAGCTGGAGCGACACGCTGGAGGATGGCTCCAGGACCGGGTTCTTCAGGCCGGTGACCAGCCTGGTCGTGCTGGCGGAGCATGCCGCCTGGAATGGCTGGTTCCCCGGTTACGCGCTGGTGAATCTCCTGCTCCACGCCGCCTGCGCCACCCTGGCGGGCCTGATGGTGGTCCGGCTGACACACTCCCGAAGGGCGGGGCTCGCTTCGAGCCTGCTCTTCGCCGCGCACCCCGCGACGGTCGAGGCATGGGGCATCGTATCGAACAGGGGCGACATCCTGGCAACCCTGCTCTCCCTGGCTGCGCTGCTCGTTCTGCTGCGGCCCTGCTCAGGGGGCGGGGAGACCCGCCGGATCGGCCCCGCGATTCTGGTCGGCCTCCTGGTCCTGCTGGCCATGTGGGCCAAGGAGCTGGGCCTGGCGGCGGCGGCGGCCGTTCCGGCCGCCTGGATCCTGCTCCCATGCGTCTCGCGGCGCAGGGTCCCGGGGATCGCTCTCGGCGCCTCGATCCTTGCAGCCCTTGCCATCTACTCCGCTATCAGGCTCGAGGTCTTCGACGGCCTGGGAGGCTATGGGTACGTAGCCCCGCTATCCCAGCTTCCCGGGAAGCTGGCCTGCCTGGCGATGCAGGCAAGCGGGGCCTCC
>JAFGKQ010000119.1 GCA_016928495.1 Candidatus Fermentibacterales bacterium | reverse complement strand
GCCGGCCGGGATGGCCTTCAGGAAGCTCCCGTCAGTCCCGTAGATCCAGATGATCCCCAGGGGATCGAGCCAGATCAGGTGATCCGGAAGGGCGTTGCCGTCGAAGTCGGCACACAACACCCCGGATGCCTTCGAGCCGGTCCTGATGGGCCATCCATCCAGGTTGCCCGTCCTGGAGAGGCTGACGTCCATGGTATCCGCCGGCTGGTCGAGAATCTCGAGGGTCAGGAAGGTGTTTCCTCCCCAGCTCGTTGCCGACGAGGGCTCCGTGTCGGGACCCAGAAGCCAGGCATAGCCTCCCTGGAAGTAGGGATCGTACTCGCTGCCATAGATCCCGTACACGTCGGGCAGTGAGTAGTCGAAGTCCTGGATTCCATCCGCCTCCTCGAGGTCCACTCCCTTGTGATCGGGGTTCCCGTTCACGTCGCCGAAGGGCTCACGAGACTCGATGACGCCCTGGTCGACGTGCCAGACGAGCACTCCGCTCCCCGGCAGGCCGAAGTCGTGCTCATGCTCCCCGGGCAGGCCGTCTGCGTCCGGATCCCGCACGCGGTTCTCGACGAGGAAGTACTCGGAGCCGCTCAGATCGATCCTGAGGACCGTTCCATCGAGGATGACAGGCCAGGTGCCGTCTTCGGAAGCCGTCTGCGGAGCGATCCAGCCGAGCCTGGCCCTGCAGTAGGCGCAGGGCGCCGGAGGCCAGAAGCCGTCCATCACCCACTGCCCGTAGCCCATTATGCCCCAGGCGCCGATTCCGACTCCCCCGTCCAGGGTGTTCCAGAGCGCCGGGAGGCCGAGCTGCCTGCATAACTCGTAGACAGTGACCCCGATGACACCCAGCCCGAAGCCATCCTGGGTTTCCTCCTCCGGAACGATGCAGCCGGCCTGGACGTAGACTCCGTCATCGGTGGCGATGCCGTAGGGATCCAGGCCCGGCAGGTACGACAGGAGCTCCTGGAGCGTGAGGAAGACCGAGCTGAGGTCGTGAGGGCTGTCGCGCAGTATGTCCGCTTCACGGCCGGCGCCGGCATGGACCACGACCACGACGTCGAAGAGGCTGAAGTCCACCTCCGGATCGGCGGCCTCGACGGCATCCCTCAAGAGCATGCATGATCCCTCGAGCCAGTCGTCTCTTCCGCCATACCAGGACATCTGATGCAGCAGACCGTAGGCCGCGGTCTGCTGCTCGGGGAAGACCGTGTAGCGAAGCTCCATCTGACCGCCGGAGACATCCCCGAAGTACCCGGAGACGGTTTCCCATATCCCTTCGATGTAGTCTTTGTCGTGCGGCGGCGAGGACTCGAGGTCGAACCTGCCATCGCCGGTCGTCTGGGTCGTGAAGTCCTCCAGGAACTCCACCCTGAGGACGCAGACCTCAACGGTCCCCAGGCTGGCCAGCCCGCCGCTCGAGCCGGGGTCCCAGATCGAGATGCCGGTAGAAGGGCTCCCACCCCACTCGGGACAGGCGCCGGGAACCACGGGGGCCGCCCCTCGCGCAAGCGGGCCGAGCATCACGACCTGCGCCACCAGCAGGACGAGAACCGGAGAAACCGCGCGGGGACTCGACGGTCGAAGGGGTGCCGGCTCGGGGCCGCTCGAGGACATTACTCGGGAAGCCCGCTCAGAAGGCCACCGTCAGCGAGTACTTCTGGTTGAACTTGCCGCTGCCCTGAAGGCTCGACTCCACGGGTATGAAGGCCATGTCGAACTGGAAAGCGCTGTAGTGGACGCCGGCCCCGAACGTCAGGCCGTGGATCGTCGAGGCTCCCTCGGTATCGTGGCTGTAGCCGAGCCTGAGGCCCAGGAGGTCGTAGTACCAGTACTCCGCACCCAGGCCCCATTTGTTCTCCTTGATCTCCTCGCCGAGCCCGTCCTCGACGTAGGTCAGCAGCTTGCTGTAGTCGGCGGCGAACCTGAGCTGAGTCATGCGGGTGTCGAAGGGAACGTAGGCAATGCCCAGCCTGACGGTCCTCGGCAGAGGATTGCCCTCGCTCTCTCCCCCGTAGCTCATGTTCGGACCCAGATTCTGGAGAGAGGCGCCTATCGCTGCCTGGCCCAGGCCCTCGAGCCCGATCTCGTCCATGGGGATCCTGTAGACGGTGCCCAGGTCGACCGCGAAGGAGCTTCCCTTGCCGGAGTCCTCGTAGTAGAGGTGGTCGTAGATGAACTTGGCTCCGAGCCCGACGGCCACGCCGGGAGCGACCTCGGTGCCGAAGGCCCCGGTCACGGCAAAGCCATAGGAGTAGAAGGTGCCGATGGGATCGGGGTTGCCCTCGACCGTCTCCTGCTGCTCTCCCATGGACATGAAGGTGACGTTGCCTCCAACGCCGCCCCAGCCTTCGAGATACCTGGCGTAGCCGAGGTACTCGAAGTAGAGGTCGTCGGCGAGCTGCCTCAGCCAGGGGGAGTGCTGCAGCGTGATCTCGTTGCCTTCCTTCTCGACGAACGCCAGCCCGGCCGGGTTCCAGAACGAGGCCGTTGCATCGTCGGAGAGGGCAACGAAGGCCTCACCCATGCCGTTCGGCCTGGCGCCGGGGGTGATGGTCATCCAGATAACGCTGGCCGTCGAGGCCATCGAGGTCGTCGCGAAGACCGCCAGCCCCAGGAGCCAGCGCACTGCGGGGGAGAAGTTCATATCTTCGTCACTCCATAACATCCGGTGCCAGACCGGTATTGGGGCTGCTGCCTGTCGGCATCCTACCTGATCACGGCCAGAACCCCGGTCTCGGAGGCAGAGCCCCCGGAGCCGCCGACCGAAACCGCTTCCGCAGATAGCACGTACACATAGGTCCCGCTCGCGAGACGGTCACCATCGCTATCCCTGCCGTCCCACTTGTACTGATTATAACCGGTACCGGCAGCGATGTTCCCCGCGGAGAAGACCCGCCTTCCGGTCACAGTGTAGATGTCGATGCTCACCAGCGCGTCCTGCCCCAGGAACCAGCTGAAGCAGGCCGTGTCGCTGCAGGGGCAGGGATAGACGAAAACGCAGTCCAGCTCGAGCCCCGAGCCTTCGAGAACGCTGAATCCCATCGACTGGCTGCTCCTGTTGAGGACACCGTCGCTCGCACGGAGCTCGATCTGGTGGTCTCCCTCGGCGGGGGTGCCCAGAGACACCTCGAGGCTGCCGGTGGTCCAGCTTCCCGGGTAGTAGCTGAAGAAGGACGATACGTCGGAAGGCTCTCCGTCAACGTAGAGCGCCAGTTGCCGGCCGGTGTTCCCGAGCAGGTCTATGCCGGAGCTGTCGGAGAGCTCGGCGCGCACGCTGACCTCGCCCGACACCACGGGGTTCTCCACGTGACGGAACCCATCCAGCCACAGCTCTATCTCGGGGCCCGCAGAGTCGCTGCCCGAGGGATAACCGTAGTCCAGGAGAAGGGGGTAGGCAGCGGCTGCCCTGACCATCCCGCTCCCGAAGAAGAAGGACTGGAGCCTGGCCATCGCCCCGGTGTCGGCATCGACCGGAACGAACACGCCAGTCTCGAAGGCCGGATCGGCCGTCACGGAGCCATCGAAGA
The DNA here is from genome assembly GCA_016928495.1 of Candidatus Fermentibacterales bacterium. Classification (GTDB taxonomy): domain Bacteria; phylum Fermentibacterota; class Fermentibacteria; order Fermentibacterales; family JAFGKQ01; genus JAFGKQ01. The sequence goes on along the minus strand of JAFGKQ010000119.1, from coordinate 7,870 downwards.
ATGCGGCACCCTTGCTCAGGTAGGCGATGACGTAGCTCTGCCGGAAGGTGTAGTAGGTATCCGGACGGCAGGACTCGAACGCCTGGACGGTCGCGACTCCGGTGGCGGGGCAGATGCCCGAGATCACCGCCGGCTCGCCCGTATGGAACCCGCTGCAGTCGAGATGGAAGCCCGACTCGGAGGGAACCGCGGGTTGTATGCTGCCATCCCCGAAGAGGACGTACTGCGCATCGTTGACCGTGTAGCCGTTGAGCAGCTTCGCGACGAGCAGAGCCTGACCCATGCTCACGTCCGGCGCTGAGCTCGGGAGGATCAGGTCGAGCCAGGTCCTGATGAGGCTGGCATTGGACGAGGCTCCCGTGGGTCCGGTGGCTCCTATTCCCGCGATCGCTCCTCCTCCGGGGCAGGTCGTGACCTCCTGAGCCAGGCAGGAGTGGAGCGGGCTGTGGAACTCCCCCACGGAACAGGAACCGAAGAAGGCGATGGGAAGCCTGCTGCCGCAGGAAAGAAGATCGGCATCCTCGAGGTACATCAGGCCCTCGTCCGCAACCTGGTCGAAACCCCCGTGCCCGAGGTAGAGGAAGAGCAGCGCGCCCTCGCTCCAGAGCTCCCTCAGGTCCTGCCTGGCCTCGGGCTTGTTCCAGAGCTCGTCCCAGTCATAGAAGATCAGGTAGTGCTTCATGCTCTCGAAGCGTGACGGCAGATAGCCCTCGAGCGTCTCCTCCATGTCCTGGGTATGAACCACCTCGTCCTGGCTGTAGCTTCCGGACCTCTCGTCATCCGCCGCCCCGATGACTCTCGCCTGCCAGTCTCCGGAAGCCTCCCCGGCCCAGTAGGAGAGCGAGAGCCCGACCAGGAGCTGGAGCTCGGACCTTGACGAGATGCTCATTCGTGAGATGGCCACCTGGGGGAGGACGGAGTCCCCGGAGATCGTCCCGAAGAGATCGTCCATGACGTAGCCGCCGGACGTGAAGAGAGGCTCTATGTAGGATATCCTGGTGGTCTGGTGCCCTCGGGGGTCGTAGTGGCCCGAGCCAACAAGGATGACGTCCGTCGGGGCAGGGTCCCACGAGGACACGGCCTGGTCTGCGAGGGCCCTTATCGCATGAGGGTCCCTGACCCCGCCGTTCAGCTCGTCGTATACCTCGGTCGTGGTGACGACCTCTCCCCAGCCGTCACGATCCGCCAGCGGCCGTACGTCAGAGGCGAGATGATCGGCCGCCACGTAGAGGGCCCTGGCCCCGGAGAGAGTGCCCATGATGCGTCCGGGGGCCGCCTCCTCGATGCTCAGCGGTGAGAGCAGGTCATCCTCGGAGATCACGTAGAGCAGCCGGCCTCCGGGCTCCGGCAGGTCCAGCTCGAAGGAGGTGGCTCCCTGCCCGGTCGAGACCAGGGAGGCGGAGCTGTCACCCCTGGTCACCACCACCAGCATGTCATCGAGGGGAGCGCCCCAGTCCAGACGGCGCCGCCCCGTGAGGTTCCACGAGTCAAGGGGAATAGGGAGGCCGGGGACCGCGTTGTTCGGTCTCCGGTAGAAGACGTCGAACCAGTCCAGCACGATCGTCTCGGAAGAGCTCTCTCTGATGATCTCCACGCCCAGTCTGGCGCTTCCCTGCTCCAGCGTGGAACAGGGGAAGACGGGAACGAAGGGAGAGGTGCCGATCCAGCTTGCCTCGCCTATCATCTCCTGGTCCAGGTAGACCCTTATCGCGTGCCTGCCGCCGTCCTCGGACCTGAGAAGCAGCCGTACGTAGCCCTCTCCACTGCACTCGGGCAACTCGAAGAGGTGGTAGAGCCACTGGGTACCGGAGCCGGAATTCCTGTCCCAGACCCAGTCGCTGTCAACGAAGTTGAGCATCCAGACCGCCTCTACCTCGAAGTGTGACATTCCGAGATGCTCGGCTGGCAGAGCTGGCTCACCCGTTATGGCTCCGCTCAGGGTGTCCATGAAGCTGCCGCCCTCGCCGCCCCATGTTAGCCAGTAGCAGTTCTCTTCATCGTATCGGTGCGTGTAGTGCTCCGGCATGCTGTCGGCTGAGGCCTCCCACCATGAGAGCCCCCGGCCATGGAACAGGATCGTGTCCTCCTCGTCCAGGATGCCGTCTCCGCCATCATCGACGGCGATGCTGACCGGGACGGGCGAGTAGGCGTCCGACCAGGGCCGGCTCTCGTCCATCTCCCTGCCCCTTCCGCAGTAGAGCGCCAGGCCGGACGCAGACTGGCCGACGGCCCAGGGGACGTCGTGGCCTCGGAGTCTATAGATGCCGGTGGTATCGACCTGTATCCTGGCCCATGGCCTTCCCCAGAAGGGGCTGTCCGCCTGCTCCCTCGCGGATGTCGAGCGCCAGACCATGCTGCCGCCCTCGAGCAGGAGGTCGTAGAAGCGGGCCTCCTCGCCCGGGGCCCGGACCGGGGATCCGGCTGCAGCGCCGTAGTCCAGGGATATCCGGAGCCCTCTGGCAGTGCACAACCCGCCCCAGTCGGCCGAGAGGATCACCGGGTTGATCCTCACTGCGGCAAGCCTGATCCCCCTGTAGTCCGATACGCTGACCAGCTCGGCCCATGACGACGGGAGATTGCCGTCCGCAGCGGCAGTGAAGCGGTCTCCCGATGGCGTCGGAGTGACGAGGGCCACTGCGCCTTCTGCGGTCAGGCGCTGGACCCCGTTCGCCGTGACGGAGAGCCCTGCCCTGACTCCGAAAGGCACCGAGAAGAATGCCAGCCTGGATGGCAGGAGAACATGCTCGCTGGAGCTGCCGTCGCCGCCAGCGCTCGCGAGCCCGCACCCCGGGGCAGTGAAGCCGACCAGCCCGGTGGGCAGCCCACCGACTGCCACGAGCTCCGGCACCGGATAGCTGTAGAGAGTCCTCCCTGGCAGAGCCGCACAGCGCTCCGAAGAGGCTTCCGGGTCTGCGGTTCTGCCGTCGGATGCCGGGGCGAAGCCGGGCACCGGACCGTCGAAGCTCCCCGGGGCTGCGCCTGCGACCAGCAGGATCAGAGCCAGGGGAAGCGGGGAAGACCGGGGCAACGGATCTCCTCTCAGAACTGTCTCGAGAAGCTCGCGACTCCAGACATGGCAGCGCTCTCAGAGCTCGGATAGCTCGAGGATCGGACCATCCCCTTCTTCCTCGTCGGGGAGCCTCTCCCTTTCGGGCAGGGTCTCCTCCCTGATCCTGCCTTCCTCCAGTTCGAGCATCTTGTCCTGCGCGGTGAGGAAGGCCCTCATCTGGGCGATGATCGCCATCCTCCTGTCCTGAAGCTCGCGCACGGTCTCCATGAGGACCTGCATACGCTCCCTGGCTTCGTTGACGAGATTGGCGGCCTTGACCTCGCCGTCCATTACGATCAGCTCGGCCTCCTTCTCCGCATCCTCCCTGGCCTTCGAGGCGCTCCGCTGCTGGACGACGAGCGCCTCCCTCACGGCGCTCTCCATGCGATCGAAGTCCGATGCCCTGGCCCTCAGCACCGAGAGCTCCCTCTCCCTGGACTCCGCGCCATCGGTCAGCTCCTCCCAGGCGCCTGCGAGCATCTCGAGGAAAGCCTCTACCTCGGCAGGATCGTATCCCCTCATGGCCTTGCGGAAACGCTGTCTGCGTATGTCCAGCGGCGTCATCCGAACGCTTCTCTTCTTCTCCGGTTCCTTGTCCATTCATCCACCAATCACGGCAATCGGGGTTGTGAGCCCGGAACACCGATCTCCCGCGGGCGTCGTTCGAAGATACCCGAGGCGATCTGGCGCTGCAAGCTGAGGCGGAACCCGCGGCCCTAACCCCTGTCGCCGAGGAGGTACCTTCCGAGCCTGACGATAGTGGCACCCTCGATGACCGCGAGATGGAAGTCATCGCTCATCCCCATGGAGAGCTCGGTCAGGGTGGGGCAGACGCTGGCTCTCAGAGAGTCCCTCAGCTCCCGGAGGGCAGCGAAGGCACGGCGGGACTCCGACTCGTCGCTCGTCAGGGGCCCGACGGTGAACAGCCCCGCGATGGACAGCCCCAGATCTCCTGCCCTGCCCAGGACCTCCGCCAGACTGGATCGGTCCGGATCCAGGCCGTGCTTGGAGGCCTCGCCGGAGGTGTTGACCTCGAGCAGCATGCCCGGGACGGCCTCCGCACCGGGACTCTCGCTGGAAGCGAGACGGGACGCTATCTCCGGCAGCAGAGCGGGTCTGTCTATCGAGTCTATCCAGTCGAAGTCGCGGACCGCGCGCCTGACCTCGCTCCGGTGCAGGGGGCCGATCATGTGCCATTCGGCAGCCTTCCGGCCGATGGCCGCTACCTTCCTTCCCCCTTCGCTCGTCCTGTTCTCTCCGATGATGCGGATGCCGGCACGCAGAACCGATAGGACGACCTCAGGGGGATGGGTCTTGGTGACGGCCATGATCCTGACCTCCCTGGCGGGCGCGCCGGAGCGTCCGAGAGCGCTCCCGATCTCCGCGCGGGCTCGATCGAGATTCTCTCTCACGGAATCAACGGTTACGGCCATGATGCCCGAATATGGTCGCCCGTCGGGCATCCTCAAACCTGCAGCCTGGCACCGGAAGACGGCCTGCAGTATTCTTGCACTCTGACAAGAGAGGCAAGCCAGTCTGCGGAAGGAGCAGACCCCATGCGCGGCTGCGAGTCGTCCCGAAGGTGCCCGGTTCTTCTTCTCACCGGTGCGTCACTGCTCATCCACGCCGGATGCGGAAGGGTGCCCGGGGAAGATGCCCGATCGCGGGATGCCCGCGACCGCCCCGTTGAGGTCGTGGTCAGCCTGTTGCCCCAGAGGTACTTCGTCGAACGCCTCGGCGCCGGAAGGACCGGATCCGTGCACGTGCTGGTGAGCCCGGGCCACAGCCCTGCGACCTACGAGCCCACCCCCGGCGACATCGCAACGGTCTCCCGTGCCGACGTCTACTTCACGATCGGCGTCCCGTTCGAGCAGGCCTGGGTCCCGAGGATAGCCTCGGCCAGCCCCGGGCTGGCTATCGTCCCGACCCACTCGGGCATCGATCGGAGGAGCATCGAGCGGTGGAGCTCCGACGGACCGGAAAGCGCCGGTTCCCCGGACGGCGAGCACGACCACGGGGGCATGCCCGATCCCCACGTCTGGCTCTCTCCCGCCCTGGTCGAGAGCCAGGCGGTGGTAGTGACCCGGACGCTCGTGGCTCTGGACCCCGAGGGTGAGGGTTCATACCTTCTCGCTCTCGACGAGTTCGAGCGGGAGCTGGACTCCCTCGAGGCCGCGATTTCGGCAGTGCTCGAGCCTGTGCGCGGAAGGACCTTTGCAGTCTACCACCCCTCATGGGGCTACTTTGCGGACGAGTTCGGCCTGCTGCAGCTCCCGCTGGAGTCCGGAGGGAGCGAGCCGTCACCATCGGCAATGGGTCGCTGGCTCGAGGTTGCCGACTCCCTGGGCATCCGCGCCCTGTTCGTGCAGCCTCAGTTCGACGCCAGACCCGCGGAGCGCATCGCATCCGAGCTGGGAATCGATCTGATAACCATAGACCCCCTCGCGGAGGACTGGGCCGAGAACCTGCTGGAGGTCGCGAGAGTGCTCGGGGAGAACCTCTGACATGACGGGGCCGGCCCGCGAGGACCTTTCCGGGGGCGCTCCCGCCGTTCTGCTGAGAGAGGTCTCCTTCCAGTATGGTTCCCTCGCGTCCGCCGGAGCCGGCCACCAGGTCCTGAGGGACGTGGATCTCCGCGTGGAGCAGGGTGACTACATCGCGATACTGGGCCCGAACGGAGGCGGCAAGACCACTCTCCTCCGGCTGATACTCGGGCTGGTCAGGCCTTCGAGCGGCAGCGTCAGGGTCTTCGGCAGGGACCCCTCGCAGGCCCTTAGCCTCGTTGGATACGTGCCTCAGCTCACTACCTCGGCAGGGGACTTCCCGGCCTCCGTCCTCGAGGTCGTGCTCATGGGCAGGATAGGGCACGGCGGCCCGCGAGGAGGCAGGCGAAGAGACAGAGAGACCGCCCTCGAGATGATGTCCCGTCTCGGCATCTCCGAGCTCGCCTCTGAGAGCGTCTCCTCCCTCTCGGGCGGACAGCGGCAGAGGATGCTCATCGCCAGGGCGCTGGTCGGCAGCCCCCGGCTGCTCCTGCTCGACGAGCCGGTTGCCAGCGTCGATAGCGCGAGCCAGGACAGCGTCTACACCATCTTTCACGAGCTCAACGAGAGCGGCGTGACCATCCTGATGGTGACGCACGACGTCGGAGCCGTGTCGACTCAGATCAAGAGCATAGCCTGCATGAACGTCCAGCTCTTCCGGCACGGGGAAAAGCTCCTCGAGGCGGACCTCGCGAGGGCATACGGCTGCCCGGTGGATCTGATCACGCATGGCGTTCCTCACAGGGTCCTCGGGACTCACAGCCGCTCTGCGGACGATCAGTGAGGAAGGGCGGATGACGGAGGCGCTCGGCCACGCGTTCATGCAGAACGCTATCGCTGCCGCGATGCTGGGCTCCATAGCCTGCGGCGTCGTCGGGACCCTGGTGGTCGTCAACCGCATGTCGGCCCTCACGGGCAGCATCGCTCACGCGGCCTTCGGGGGCCTCGGCCTGTCCTACCTGGTCGGGATCCACCCTCTCGCAGGTGCAGCGCTGTTCAGCCTGGGCTCCGGGCTGGGCATAGGCGCCATCTCGAGCTGCAACCCGAAGCGCTCCGACACGGTCATAGCCGCTTTCTGGGCAATCGGGATGGCGCTCGGCCTCGTTTTCATACGCCTGGCTCCGGGGTATGCGGTCGACCTGATGAGCTACCTCTTCGGCAGCATTCTCTCGGTCACCCGCAGCGACCTGCTGCTCATGGCCTCCCTGGACGTGGTGATCCTCGCCCTGGTCGGAGCTCTGTTCAGGCGTCTGGTAGCGGTCTCCTACGACCCCGAGTTCGCGCGCGCCAACGGACTCAGGGTCAGGGCCCTGTTCATGCTCATGGTCTGCCTCACCGCACTGAGCGTGGTGATGCTGGTGAGGATAGCGGGCCTGATAATGGTAATCGCGATGATGACGATACCGGCTTCCGTGGCGAGGTTGTTCCTGAGAACCGTCAGGGCCATGATGATCCTGTCGGTGGCTCTCTCAGCCGCCTTCATGCTGGCGGGGCTGGCTCTGGCCTGGGTCCTCGACCTTCCCACGGGCGCCGTGATAATCCTGGTCTCCGGTCTGGTCTACTTCCTGGCGCTGCTCGCGGCGAGGACGGGAAGGGCGAGGCGGGCTTCGGAGAGCCTTCAGGCCCAGTAGTCCCTGTCCAGGGCCCTGTACTGGATCGCCTCCGCTACGTGATCGGCGGCTATCGACTGGCTCTCCTCGATGTCGGCGATAGTCCTAGCGACCTTCAGTATCCTGTCGTACGCCCTGGCCGAGAAGCCATACCTGTCGATCGCCGCCTCGAGCAGGGAGGACACTGCCCGGGAGGTCCGGCAGACCTCCCTGATCTGACGAGGGGTCATCTGGGCATTGCAGTATACCGCCCTGGTGCCCGAGAACCTGCTTGACTGCCTGTTCCGGGCCGCGAGAACACGGTCTGCCATCTCGAGCGACGAGACCCCTGAGGGTGAGGAGCCGCTCAGATCGCTGTAGCGGACCCCGGCGACCTCGATGTGGATGTCGATCCTGTCCAGGAGAGGGCCCGAGATCCTGTTCAGGTACTTCTGGATCTGAGGGGCAGTGCAGGTACATGGCTTCCTTCCGTCAGTCATGAAGCCGCACGGGCAGGGGTTCATGGCCGCGGCGAGCATGAACCTGGCAGGGTAGGTCGTCGAGGTCGAGGCTCTTGATATCGTCACGTAGCCGTCCTCCATGGGCTGTCTCAGGACTTCGAGGGCGGACTGGCGGAACTCCGGGAGCTCATCCAGGAACAGGACTCCGTTATGCGAGAGACTGGCCTC
>JAFGKQ010000118.1 GCA_016928495.1 Candidatus Fermentibacterales bacterium | reverse complement strand
TGGACCGACATCAAGAGCGCCTATGACAAGGGCACCGTTCTCAAGGGAACGGTTGCCAAGCGCATCAAGGGCGGGCTTGTAGTGAGGATCATGGGCGTCGACGCCTTTCTCCCCGGCTCGCAGGTCGCCCTGAGGCAGGTCCCGAACCTGGAGAAGTTCATAAGCGAAGAGCTCGAGTTCCGCGTGATCAAGCTCAACAAGCGGCGAAGGAACATCGTAGTGAGCAGAAGGCAGGTCCTGGAGGAGGCCCGCTCCGAGCAGAAGGCCAAGCTCATCAAGGACCTGGAGGAGGGTCAGGTCCGCGAGGGCGTCGTGAAGAACATAACGGACTTCGGCGCTTTCGTTGACCTCGGAGGCATCGACGGCCTGCTCCACATAACCGACATGAGCTGGGGAAGGGTGAAGCACCCGTCTCACCTCGTCTCGATCGGAGACGAGATACAGGTGAAGGTGCTCAAGTTCGACCGCGAGCGGGAGCGCATTTCCCTTGGCCTCAAGCAGCTCCAGCCATTCCCCTGGGAGGGCGTGGAGGATCGCTACAAGGTCGGCTCTGTCGTGAGCGGCAAGGTCGCGAGCATCACGGACTACGGGGCCTTCGTGGAGCTCGAGGAAGGCGTGGAGGGCCTCATCCACATCTCCGAGATGTCGTGGACCCAGCACATCAAGCACCCCTCGAAGGTCCTCGGGATGGGTGAGGAAGTCGAGGCCGTGGTGCTCTACGTCAGCGAGGAGGAGAGGAAGATATCCCTCGGCCTCAAGCAGACGCAGGAGAACCCCTGGGATACCATCGAGGAACGCTATCCGATAGGGTCCGTCACGGCGGGCATCGTGCGCAATCTCACCAACTTCGGTGCCTTCGTGCAGATCGAGGAGGGAATAGACGGCCTGGTCCACATAAGCGACCTGAGCTGGACGAAGCGCATCAACCATCCCTCCGAGATGCTGAGCAAGAGCGAGACGGTGGACGTCGTCGTTCTGAGCATAGACAAGGAGAACCACCGCATATCGCTCGGACTGAAGCAGACCCAGGAGAACCCCTGGACAACGATGCAGGAGAGGCTGCCCGAGGGGACCGAGATCCACGGGAGCGTCGTGCAGCTCCTCGATCGCGGCGTCGTCGTGGATCTTGGCGATTGCATCGAGGGTTTCGTCCCGCTGAGTCAACTGGGCTGGGAGAACCTCAGCTCACCCTCCGACGTGCTCAGGACGGGCGATGACCTGCCCCTGCGGGTGATAGAGGTCGTTCCCACGAGCCGGAGGATCGTGCTCAGCGTGCGCAGCTACTTCAACGGAAGGCCGATGGAGGAGCTCAGCGAGTTCAGGGAGAGGCTGGAGAGCAGACCCCCACTGGAACAACAGGCCACAGCATCGAAGCCCGAGCCGAGCAGGGAAGCTGACTCCTATTCCGAGCAGGAGGGGATGAGCGAAGAGACGCGGTCCGGTCGGGAAGACGTGTCCGGCGATGCGCCGGAGGATGTTGCCGGGGAGGAAGAGGCTCCGGAGCCCGACGAGGAGCAGGAAGAGGCTGCGGAGGAGGAAGAGGAGGCCCCCCCTGTGCCGGACGAGGAGCAGGAAGAACCCGCGGAGGAAGACGGATCGGGTGAGGAGGCGCGGGAGTAGCCGAGCCTGCGGGAGCGAGCAGCATGGGCGTTTACGGCTACACCCTGGGCTGCAGGCTGAACGCCTGCGAGACCGATGAGATGATCCGGGCGGTCAGCGCCGGCCTGGGGCTGGAGCTGACCAGCGATCCCACGCTGGCCGAGGTCGCGATAGTGAACACCTGCGCCGTGACCCAGAGGAGCCAGGCGCGCTCGAGGAAGGCGGTCCGGAAGCTCGCCGGCCTCGACAACGCTCCGCTGGTCGTTTCGACCGGGTGCGCGGCGAGCCTCTTCCCGGAGGAGTTCGCGGCCGCGGGGGCCGGCATGGTCGTGCCCATGTCGATGAGAGAGAGGCTCCCCGAGCTGCTCGCCCGTGAAGGGGTGCCATGCCGGGGAGCCCGGGGCGTGGAGCAGGGGATCTCCCTGCCCGGCCCCGGAGCCTGGCACGGCAGCAGATCGAGGGCGTTCCTGAAGGTCCAGGAGGGCTGCAGCAGACGATGCGCGTACTGCATCGTGCCTCTCGCGAGGGGCGCTTCGAGAAGCGTGCCCCTCTCACTGGTCCTGGACCGCGCGAGCACGGCGCTGAGGGCCGGCTACAGGGAGCTCGTGCTCACGGGCGTGGACATCGCCGACTACGGCGACGATGAATGCGGGGATCTGCCAGGTCTGGTCTCGCGTCTGCTGGCTCTCGACGGCAGGTTCCGGATAAGGCTCAGCTCCATGGAGCCCATGGCCCTGGAAAGCCCTGGATTCCTCGAGAGGCTCGCCCTCCCCGGGGTCTGCAGGCACTTCCACGTTCCCATCCAGAGCGGCTCTGACAGCGTTCTCGCCTCGATGGGACGAGCCTACACGGCCGACTCGCTCAGCGAGCTGTTCGCCAGGATAGGGCGCCTGTTCCCGGGTGCCGCCATCGGAGCCGATCTCCTGGCCGGGTTCCCGGGAGAGACCGGGGATGACTTCGAGCGGACCGTCCGTCTGCTGGAGAGGCTCTCGCCGGCCTACCTCCACGTCTTCCCGTTCTCACCGAGACCTGGTACCAGGGCAGCGGGCATGCCGAGGGTAAGGCCCGACGTGGTCGTGGATCGCTGTGGCCGGCTCAGGCAGATCGGGGCCGAGCTCAGGCGGAGGTTCAGGCGCAGCCAGGAGGGAACGAGGGCCGAGGCCATCGTGGAGAGAAGGCGCGACCGCTCCTCATCCGATGGCGGGACCCGCCTGATCGGCCTCACCGACAACTATGTGCCCGTCGAGCTGGATCCGGGGCACTCCGAGGGCGAGTTGACCGGAGTAGCGCTCGGAGCGAGGAGCATCTGCTGGGATGTCCGTTGAGACTCCTTCCACCGGCTCGAGCGGGACAGGCTCAGCCCTGATCGCGGGGGTCACCGGCAACAGCGGGTGTGGACAGACCTCTCTGGCAGGGCTGCTCGAGCAGAGGGGTGCCGCGGTCTTCTCGCTGGACGCGGTCGGCCACCGCCTTCTGGATAAGCGCTACGTCAGGAGGGATCTCGCACGGATCCTGGATGATGACCGGGTCATCAGCGCGCCACCCGGCGAGTTGAGGAAGAGGCTTGGCGGGGAGGCTTTCTCGGACGAAACCGGGCTGGCTGCTGCTGAACGTGTAACTCACCAGCGTATGGTCAGATGGGCCAGGCTGATGGTCAGGGTGTGGCGTGGATCCGGCGGGGTGGTTCTGCTCGAGGGAGCGCTGCTCTACGAGCTGGGGATAGCCGAGCTCATGGACTTCGTGATCGTCGTCAGGAGCGACCTTACGAGCGCGGCGCGCAGGCTTTATATACGAGACCGCGTGCCGGAGCGGATCACGGCTGCGCGCTGGGCCAGGCAGATGCCCATCGGCCGCAAGGACGGGGTGGCGGACCTGGTGATCTACAACGACTCCGGGCGGGATGCTCTGGAATCTGCGGCAGACATCGTGTGGGACCGGCTTCTGCGAGTGGCGGCCGGTCAGGCTTCGGACTGCTCGTGATCACAGGGACTCCGGAAAGAAGAGAGGAATGGCACACAGAACAAGGAAACGACTCACCAAGCAGGAGCTCCGTCGGGACCCCGTAGCCGAGAGGCTCTACGAGTGGTGGAGCTTCAGCCGTACCCACACGACCCAGCTCATCCTGGGAGGGGTGGCGGTCATTGCGGCCATTGCAGTCATGAGCTCTCTTCTCGGCAGATCCAGGGCGCAGGAGCTGGAAGCCATGGCCGGCTACCTGACGGCCGAGCTCATCTACGAGCAGGCCGAGCAGCAGGCTGCCTCCGGCAGCAGCGAGCAGGCAGTGCAGGCCCTGCAGGCGGCGTGGACGGTTGCCGGAGAGGTCGCTTCGCAGCACCGGAACAGGATCTGGGGCAGGCGCGCGGCCCTTCTCTCGGCCAGGCTCGGGATTCTCATGGGTCGCAACGAAGAGGTGATCTCGAGCATGCAGGAGCTCCTCGCCGCGCAGCCGCCCAGGGAAGTGTCGAACCAGGCCAGGCTGCATCTGGCAGTCGCTCTCGAGAACAGGGGCGGAGTGGAGGACCTCCAGAACGCCTACACGAGGTACTCCGAGATCCTGGAGAGCGCACCCCCGACCAGCGTGATACGGGCCGAGGCAATGGAGGGGCTTGCCCGACTGGAGATGCGCAGCGGTGACTACGCCGCCGCGAGGGGCTGGCTGGACGGGGCGCTGGAGGTTCTCCCTGATACCAGCATGTACATCCGTCACCTTCTGACAACCATCGAATGGGCGGAGCGGGAGCATCCGTCCGCTGCTCCGCAGGGCTGAGGCGGGGTCTCGGGCCCCATAGAGGCGTTCTGCGGGGCTGTTCCTCCTGAGGAGCACAAGGGGGTTCATCCAGGGCCTGGAGGGGGCATGAAAAGGCCTCGAATATGCCCCACAGCCGTGGCTTGCTTCCCGGGAACAATGTCCGATAAGATACATTATGTATAGTCATTGATAGTAGCTTCCAGAACGGCCGGCCGCGAGCATCAGTCCCGGCCTCTCCCTGCTATGTGCCGCTGTGCCTCCATCCGGTCGATTGCCTGTGCTACGTGAATGATCTCAGGCCCTGCGTGCGCTATGTCCGGCGCGCACGGGCCTGCTCCGGCCCGGGCGGAGGCGGGCCGGGGTGCCGGCAATGCGCGGCGGGGTCCCTGGGCATTGGGGCCGCGTTGGCCGGACAATGCCCGTGCGGTTCCCCCTGGGCATTGGGGCCGCGTTGGCCGGACAATGCCCGTGCGGTTCCCCCTGGGCATTGGG
>JAFGKQ010000117.1 GCA_016928495.1 Candidatus Fermentibacterales bacterium | reverse complement strand
GAGGCCATACACAGGGTGCGCTCTCCCAGGAAGAAGGGCCAGAAGCTGCTCCAGCTCGAGGGGGCAACCCTGCACAACCTGAAGAGCGTCGATCTGAGGATACCGCTGGGGAACTTCGTCTGCGTGACGGGGGTCTCGGGCTCGGGCAAGAGCTCGCTGATAACGGAGACCCTCTATCCCGCCGTCTCCGCTGCTCTGGGCTCGTCAGCCCTCGACCGCGGCGGACCCTGCACCGGCCTCAAGGGCGTCCACAACATCGACAAGGCGATCAACATAAGCCAGGACCCCATAGGCAGGACCCCCCGCTCCAACCCCGCCACCTACACCAAGGTCTTCGACCATATCCGCAACCTCTTCGCCGGCCTTCCGGATGCCCGTGTCCGGGGCTACAGGCCCGGCAGGTTCAGCTTCAACGTGAAGGGCGGGAGGTGCGAGGACTGCCGCGGCGCGGGCGTGAAGAGGATAGAGATGCATTTCCTCGCGGACGTGTTCGTCGAGTGCAAGACCTGCAAGGGACGCAGGTTCAACAGGGAGACCCTCCAGGTCAGGTTCCACGACCTCGACATAGCGGAGATACTGGACCTCACGGTCCGCCAGGCAATGGACCATTTCGACAGGATACCGGCCATCTACCGCATTCTGAGGGTGCTCGACGAGGTTGGCCTTGGGTACATCCAGCTCGGCCAGCCCGCGCCGACGCTCTCCGGTGGGGAGGCCCAGAGGACCAAGCTGGCCCGCGAGCTTTCCAGACCCAGCACCAGCCATACCCTTTACATACTGGACGAGCCCACCACCGGGCTCCATTGCCACGACGTGAAGAGGCTGCTGAGGGTCCTCGACAGGCTGGTCAGGGCGGGGAACACGGTGGTGGTGATCGAGCACAACATGGATGTGATAAAGAACGCGGACTGGATCATAGACCTCGGCCCCGAGGGCGGGGACCAGGGAGGCGAGATCATCGCGGAGGACACGCCGGAGGGCCTGGCGAGGCACCCCGTCTCCTACACCGGCGCGTTCCTGGCCAGGGAGCCCGATCTTACCGCCTCGTGAGGGCTGCCGGGCCGCGCCGCGGGGAGTGATCGCCCCCTAAGACCGGTCATAGGCTTCTGCCGATATGGAGTACATCTCGGCGTAGAGGCCGCCCAGCCGCATCAGATCCTGGTGGGTGCCCAGCTCCGCTATCCGGCCTCCATCGAGCACCGCTATCCGGTCGCAGATCCTCACTGACGAGAACCTGTGGCTGATGAGCAGGGCGGTCCTTCCGCCTGCCAGCTCGCTGAAGCGGCGGAAGACCTCCCTCTCGGACCTGGCGTCGAGAGATGCGGTAGGCTCGTCCAGGACCACGATATCGGCGCTGCGGAAGAAGGCCCTTGCGAGCGCCATCTTCTGCCACTCACCGTCCGAGAGCTCCGTGCCTCCCTTGAACCACTTCCCGAGGCGGGTCTCGTATCCCTCCGGGAGCGCCGAGAGCAGATCGTCCATTCCGGCCGTGGCGGCGGCACCTCGAACTCGTGGCAGGTCCTCCATGGCCCCCGTGTCGGCTATGGCGATGTTCTCCCGCGCCGAGAGCTGGTATCTGGCGAAGTCCTGGAAGACCACGCTTATGTGGCTTCTCAGCTCGACCAGATCGAGATCCCGAAGGGCCACGCCGCCTATGCCTATCCTGCCTCTGTCGGGGTCGTACAGCCTGCAGAGGAGCTTGACCAGGGTGGTCTTCCCGGAGCCGTTTGCGCCGACGAGAGCGAGCGTCTCTCCGGGGAGGACCTCCAGGTCGAGATCCCTCAGCACGGCCTCTCCTGTTCCAGGATAGCCGAAGGTGATGCCCCTGAAGCTGATGCCGCAGTCTCCAGAGCCCGTGAATGGGGCAGGCGCATCGGGCGAGGCGATGTCCGGACGCATGCCTAGGAAGTCGTAGAGGCTCGAGAGGTAGAGGCTGTCCTCGTAGAGGCCCGCAATGCTGTTGAGCAGGCCCCGCAGGCTTCCCAGGCCGCGCTGGAAGGCCTGGAAGTACATGACGACGTCCCCGATCGAGATGGTCCCGCTGAGCGCCCGCCAGGCGATGAAGGCGAGCGACCCGTAGACCAGGACCGTGGCGGAGCCCTGAGCGCCCAGCTCCGAGAGCGCCCTTCGCTTCGCCATTCCCATCATCTCCTTGCGGAGCAAGGCCCTGAGGTCCCTGTATCGCTCCCTGAAGAAGTCACCCAGGCCGAACAGCCTGAGCTCCTTGGCGTGAGCAGTGGAGGTCATCAGCCAGTGCTCGTACCAGGCGCGCCGCTCGGTCTCGGTCCTGTCCATCTTCCAGGTCCAGAGCTCCCTCGCGTACCTCATCCTTACCAGGGTGCCGGGAGCGGCTGCCGCGACGAGGACCAGAGCCACGGCCCAATGGAAGGTCAGCAAGAGACCCGTCATGGCCAGGAGGCTGACCAGCTCCTGGAGCGACCGGACCAGCCCGTTCACGATCGAGGTGGGCCGGTAGGGACCCTCGGTCTGAGCGCGATGCAGTGTGTCGTGGAAGCGCGAGTCCTCGTAGTAGGAGAGGTCCACGCTGACGGAGCGCTCGTGAAGGACGTCCTGCATCCTGTCGGTAACGACCCTCGCCTGGACGTTGCTGACGAGACTGCTGAGAGAGGAGGCCAGCGCACCCAGCAGCGCGGCTGCGCCCATCAGCCCGATCAGCAGGGCGACATGACCGAAGGCCGGGCCTCCCTCGCCCGTGGCCAGGCCCTGCAGCGAGTCGACCGTCAGCTTGAGGAGATAGAGCCCGGCCACCGGGAGAACGCCCTGGACCAGCAGCAGGAAGACGTTCGCCAGAGCGAGCGCCGGACTGCTGTGCCACACGATCCGGACCGCCCGCAGGATCAGCTTCCTTCTTGCCGGTGCGTTGGTCTCCATGGGGATCGATCCGGGGTCGTGCCGCGGGCCGGTCAGGAGTCCGGCTTCGCGCCGCCCAGCTTCCGCTGCAGGGTCCTGCGTCCGATTCCCAGCAGTCTGGCGGCCTTCGTGCGGTTGCCTCCGCTCAGGTCCAGCGTGGAGGCGATGACCCTTTCCTCGATGTTTGCCAGAGTCTCCGGGAGCTCGATCTGGAGGGAGCTATCGCCTGCGCGCGAGCCCGCGATCTCGCGAGGCAGGTCCCCGGGCTTGATCCTGTCGCCCGCGACTATCAGCAGGCTCTCCATGAGGTTCCTGAGCTGGCGGACGTTGCCGGGCCATCCATAGGAAGTGAGGGCCTCCAGGGCCTCCGGGGACATCTCCGGCATGGCCAGCCGGTGCTTCTCCGATGCCTGCCTCAGGAACGACATGGCGAGCAGGGGGATGTCCTTCCTCCTGGCGCGCAGAGGCGGTATGTGGATGTCCACCACGTTCAGCCTGTAGAAGAGGTCCTCGCGGAAGGTCCTCTCCTGGACCCGGCTCCTGAGGTCGCTGTTCGTCGCCGCGATCAGTCTCACGTCGGTCGGTATCGGTCTGTTCGAGCCGAGCCTGGTGACCTGCCCCTCCTCCAGGACCCGCAGCAGCTTCACCTGTATCGAGAGAGGGATCTCCCCCACCTCGTCCAGAAGCAGAGTGCCGCCCTTCGTGGCTTCGAACCTGCCCTCTCGCGCCTGCTCGGCTCCGGTGAAGGCGCCCCTCTCGTGGCCGAACAGCTCGGATTCCAGCAGGGTCTCCGGTATGGCCGCGCAGTTGATCGCTATGTATGCTCCGGTCCGGCCGCTGAGGACGTGGATGTAGCGGGCTATCAAGTCCTTGCCGGTGCCGCTCTCTCCGGTGAGCAGCACCGTGGCGTTGACCGGGGCGACCTTGCGGACCCTTCTGACGATCTCCTCCATCGCGCCGCTCCGGTAGAGCAGGACGGGCTCCATCGAGGCTTCGCTCGAGGCCATACGGAGAGCGGCGTCCTCCACTATTCTGGAGGACCAGGCGAGCGCTCTCTGGAGTGCCTCCAGGACTCTCGGCTCCTCCCGACGGGAGAAGATTATGTCCACGGCGCCCTTCTTCATCAGGATCACCGCATCCTCCCTGGAGATCGATTCACCGTACAGGACTACGCCCGCCGCGACGTTCGACCTGTGCAGCGTGTCGAGGAAGACGGTGCTGGGCATGTCCGGCAGCGTGGCCGAGGCGAGCACGACGTTCACGGCTCTCGCGTGGACCTTCCGGAGGGCGGCCCTGGCCGTCGATTCGAGAGTCGTGCTGTACCCGAGGGAGGAGACCAGCCCGGAGAGCTCCTTCGCCCTCTCCGGCTTCTCGTCCGCGATCAGTACCGTTCCGCTGCCGAGAACAGTGACCAAGGGTTGCCTCCCCGCGGGTTGATGAGCAGAAATTATAGGTCTGTATCGCTATGCTTGCCAGCTAGCGCCGTTCAAGCCCCGCTCCGGAGGGTCGATAGAGCGATGTGCAACTCATCCCCGTTCGTAGACGATGACTTCTGCTTCGCGTGCGGACCCCGCAATCCTGCGGGGCTGCACCTGGATATCCGTGCGCAGGGTGGCACCTGCGAGATCTCATGGACCCCCGGCAGGGAGTACCAGGGCTACTCCGGTGTGCTGCACGGAGGAATCGCGTCGACCGTCATGGACGAGGCGATGGCCTATAGCTGCATCAGCCTCGCCGGCCCATGTGCCACTGCCGAGATCAGCGTCCGCTACAGGGTACCTGTGCTGACAGGCGTTCCGCTGGTGGTCCGGGCCACGGCCAGCAGGATCCGGGGCCGGGTTCTGGGGGCCGAGGCGGAGCTGACGCAGGAGGGTCAGGTCAGATGCACCGCCAGCGCCAGATTCATCAGCTCCCAGTGAACGGCCCGCGACTCCCTTGAGGGTCCTCCTGCTCGGAGCCTCCGGCCGCCTCGGCAGTTGCTTCCTGGAGGTGCCCGGCGGCCTCTCGTTCGCTCCCGCGGCTTCGAGGCGCCCGCTCGGCGCCGGATGGCTCGCGCTCGATCGTCTGGATCGAGAGGGGATCCTCGGGCTGCTCCGCGCGGCAAAGCCCGACCTCGTCGTCAACTGCGTGGCGGTAACCTCGAGGGCGTCCTGCTCGAGAGACCCATCCGCGGCCTGGCGCGTCAACTCCCTCTTCCCGCGGATGCTCGCCGAGGTCTGCGGGGACTCGGGCACCGGCCTGATCCACTTGTCCACCGATCTCGTCTACAGCGGAGGGAACGCCCCCTACTCCGAGCGGTCGCCCGCCGTTCCGAGGAGCCTCTACGGCTGGTCCAAGCTGGTGGGCGACAGGCTGCTCCAGGCCGCTTCGGAGAGCGCCCTGATCGCGAGGACATCGGTGATCTTCGGATCCACCGGATCGGCGAGGAGCACCTTCAGCGAGGAGCTCCTGGAGAGCTCCGAGGGCACCTTTCCGGTCTATTCCGATTCCCTCCGGCACCACACTCCGGCGCACTGGCTGGCGGGAGCGGTTCTGGAAGCCTTCGAGATGGGCGCCTCGGGGATGCTGCTCCTGGCGTCCGGGAAGGCATGCAGCCGTGAGCGCTTCGCCCGGGCCCTCTTCGGGCACCTGGGCCTCGATCCCGCGCGACTGGCTCCCTGCCGCTCCCCGAAAGGCACTCCGCTCGACCTCAGCCTCGACCTGCGGCTGGGCCGGGCAGTACTGAAGAGGCCATTCCCGGACCTTCCCTCATCCCTCGGAATGGAGTACCCCCTCCGGGCCTGATCCGGCCCCGCAGCGCCCGGCCCGAGTGTGCCACTATTGCACATCCGTGCGCGCGCGAGCGGCCCGCGGGCTTGCTGACAGCGCGCCAAGTGGTAGTCATGCCGCCGGTTAAGCCGATCCATGGTGGTGGCAAGCGCCTTGCTCCCTGTGCCCCTGAAGGGAGGCAGAACATGACGGGAACATGCGATCTCCCTCCTGTCTCGGAGGCTCGCTGGCACGCAGCGCCTGCGAACCGGCACGGGGGTGTGGGGAGAGCGTTTCCTCTGCCTTGCGACGGACGGACGGGCCCGCGTTGCCCGAGGACCGATGTGTACGAGACGGACGACTCGTACGTCGTAGTGTGCGAGTTGCCCGGG
>JAFGKQ010000116.1 GCA_016928495.1 Candidatus Fermentibacterales bacterium | reverse complement strand
GAGTGCATGTAGTAGTCGCTGCTCGCGCCCGGAGGGGTGACCAGGGACCAGTTGCCCCCCCCGTTGGTCGACCTGTAGAGGAGGGGAGTCGAGCTTCCCGAATAGACGTACCCGCCGACGAAGATGGTCGAGGGGCTGGACTCGCTGACGGCTATGCACCTGCCGTAGCCCGCGGCGATAGTGCTCACGGACCAGGACTCTCCGCCGTCGGTCGTCTTCAGGAAGGCGATGCTGCCGGTGCTGGTGTAGCCTGAGCCGTAGACCGTGGATGGGTCCGTCGGATGAACGGCCATCGCGTAGATGTAGGTGTTGGGCAGGCTCTTCGTGGTCCACGTATGGCCGCCGTCGGTGGACCTGTAGATCGCGGCGTAACCTCCTGCGAACAGAACGTCCGAGGCGCTGGTCTCCAGGCAATAGGCGTATCCGCTGCAGGACCCCACCCGGTTCCAGTTGTCCCCCTGGTCGTCCGACCTGAGAAGCTCGAACGGGTTGTAGCCGGAGGTCGCGTAGACGACCTGGGGCTGGGTCCTCGAGGATGCCACGTATCCGATCGGCCCGCCCGAGGGGCCGATGCTCTGCCAGTCGGCGGATGCCGGAATCGCTGCAAGGACAAGGAGAGCGATAGTGACCCTGAAGGAAGACAAGGCGAACCCCCCTCCGCGGGATGCCATCCGGGAATGCTGCCGTAGTCAGTAGATGACGTATAGCTGCGGGTCCGAGTCGCGTCAATTGGATACGCAAATGGCAGGGATTGACCTGCGCTGTTTTGCCCGGAAGGCCCGCCCGGGGTTAGAATGGCGGCGGAGGTATCACACATGAGGAAAATAGTGCATGTCCCCATTTTCGCTGCGGTGGCGCTGGCGGGAGGGCCCGATCCGGGGATGGCCACTTGGCTCCCCGTCGTCGAGGGGGAGATGGCCTCGGTGCTGATGGAGCCCGTGCTCTACGAGGCTCCCTCCGCGAGCGGGTGCTTCTTCGTGAGGATCGCGGTGCTCAACCGCACCGAGGGGTTCCTGGGCGTGGACCTCAGGGACTACTGGCAGCTGCTTCGGCCCGTGCAGTACGTGGGAAGCGACGAGGCAGAGCTGACGGTCATCGACATCTGCGCCCCGGTGCCTCCCGAGCTGACGCCCGAGCTGGAGGCATCGATCCTCGAGGACTACTCGTTCAACCAGCTGAGAGGGATCGCGGCCGGGGCCTCGAGGGAGTACTACGTGGACTTCAACGCGGCCGGAAGGGTGGACATCGAAGCCCTGCCCAACGAATGGCTGTTCCTGGGCATGAGCGGCTGGCTGTGGCTGACCGACGGGATCAGGGTCGAGCAACTCCACCCGGACGAGGGCTTCGTCCATGTCAGGCTGGAGCTGCCGGCAGCCTGGCGAAGCGTGCCCCCGGGATCCGTGGTCGCGTACGATGGGCCCTACGGGGGAGTGGCAGAGACCCTTGCGCCCTGAGAAGCCTCGCGGCTGGCAGGGATGGTCGGCGGCTGGATCTCCGGCCGGGGGTTGAAACCCCCTCCATAAATCAGTAGACCCCGGACGATGGCGGGCTCCCGCATGCCCGCCCGACATGCCTGCGGCGCGCCCGCGCCGCCCCTGACAACCGGGGCCGGAGCCTGTGAGAATGCTGCGCAGCTGCCCGGAAGCCCACCCTCGCCCGGCCCCGGGCCAGGATCGGCCGGTCCTAGTTCAGGTCGTAGCTCTCCAGCTCCATCTCGACGTGGCTGTCGGCAAGCACGTCGTCCTCGTCCACGACTTCCTTGACTATGCCGACCCCACGGCAGAGGTAGGAGTTGTAGGTGTCGCCGGGCTGGGCAGGGTCGCTTCCCTCGATGTGAGCGCACCCGGTGAAGCTGCCGGCCGGGACCGTTACCGAGGCGGTCAGGCTGATTACCTCGGAGATCCAGGACGAGTCGGGGTAACTGTACCAGGTGTTGCCCACCTCGAGGGGCAGGTCCAGGACGAGCTCGAAGTCGGCGGTCAGCGTGTCTTCGTAGATCCTGACCTCGAGGCTGTCAGCGTAGAGGTAGACCAGAGTGGTCTCCGAGAGGCTGTAGGATCCTCCCTGGGGCGGGTAGAAGGTCATGGAGCTGATGGTCCTGAACTCCCAGACATCGAAGCCCTGGTCGTGGGAGACGATGCCCATCACTTGCCTGTCTATGGTGCCGTCGACATCTGTCGTGTCGCCAGCCGCGGTCAGGTAGCCTTCGATGACCGACTGCCAGTGATTGCCGATCGCCAGGGGCATCCAGTCGTCGCCCTGGGGTCCGCTCGGCCCGGTGGAGTCTTCGCCGCAGGCCAGCAGGATCAGTGCCGAAGCCACGATGGCGCAGAGCACCACAAACACGTTCTTCTTCATCATTTCCTCCCTCTGGTCCTCTGTGTTCCACCCGGGGCTGAATATGGCCCTGAGGGCCCCGGGGCGGGAGGGTGGGGAGCCGGCCCCGACCTGTTCCGGGCGGCATGGAAAGCGGTATCATGTCCTCCGAACCGGAGGGAGACACCGATGAGACCGCTCTGCTGCATCGCATGTCTGGCGGTCCTTCTGGCGGCCTGCGGAGGGGGGGCACCAGAGGAACGGGGCGCATCCTGGCCGTGGTTCTCCGATACCCTCCGGCCTGCCGATTCCATCGGCGTGGAGATGGGCGACAGCTGTCTCATGTTCGGCAGGATCTCCGGTGTGGTTCCCCTCGGCGAAGGCAGGCTGGCCGTGCTCGACGGGATCTCCTGCCGGGTCTCGGTCTTCTCGTCGTCCACGGGTGACTTCCTGTGGTCGTTCGGTCGAAGGGGGGAGGGGCCGGGCGAGCTCCTCGAGCCTTCGTCCATGACCGCGCTCCCCTGCGGGGACCTGCTTGTCCACGACTCGATGAGGGCGAGCGTGGAGAGGTACGGCGCCTCGGGCCGGCACCTGGGCTCCGCCCCCACCGGGCAGTTCACGCGGTTCCTGTGCTTCGAGGGCCTGACGGACAGCAGCTTCCTGGGCTACAGCTTCGACGTGGAGCGCACTGCTGACGGCTTCGACATGGGCTACGTGATCGCCGAGTACTCCGCCGGCTCCGGGCAGAGGCTGCGCGTCTACTTCGAGGACATGAGGCCGATGGAGGAGGACGAGCCGGACTTCAGCGGGGCCTACAAGTCGGTCGCCACCGATGGCAGGGGCAGGGTCTTCATCTCCGACATGGCTGCTGAGCGCTATGGCATACGGGTTCTCGACGCCGCCGGATCACCCCTGGACACGTTCGAGCTTGACGCCGGGTTGGTCGAGATGGACATGGAGACCGACGTGGGCTACGTGATGCCGGTGTTCACGGTCGGCGTGCGATATCAGGAAGACGATTCGGCGGGAGGGGCGATCGTGTCGAGCAGGCCCGGGCTCCGCCCCTTCGTCGCGGACATGGGCGTGGATTCCGCCGGCAACCTCTGGGCCAGGCGCGGAACGGTCGACGATCATGTCTGGGACGTGTTCTCCCCCGATGGCGAGCACGTCGGAGAGGTGGTCCTGAGAGGAGTGCCGGAGGACGAGCTGGTGCTGCTGCACCTGAACAGGCACGGCATGGCAGCCACCCTGCCCTTCACGGACGAGTACCCCAGGGTCTACCTCTTCCGTTAGGCCTCACTCGAGCGAGAGCTTCAGCACGGTGTCGTCGGAGGTCACCGCCCAGAGATAGCCATCGTCGTCGAACTCCATGTCCAGTAGCCAGTCCGTTGTCTCGATGTTGCGCAGGAAGCGCCCGTCCGGGCCGAACACCACTATCTTCCAGGTGTCCGACACCAGCACGTTGCCCTCGGGGCTGACCTCGATGGCCATGCCCGAAGAGAACTGACCGTCCTCGTCGCCGCGGCTCCCGAACCTGTTCTGGTAGCGGCCCTCCCTGGAGTAGTGGAACACCGCGGTCTGGAAGCCGGCCAGCAGGTAGATGTCGCCCAGGCCGCCGACCGCGAGCTTGCCGTTCATCTCCGAGTCGCCCGTTACCGACTCCACTGCGCCCTCTATGACCATGTCGACCTTGCCGTCCCGGTCGAACCTCACGATGTCGTCACTGAAGTGCCATCTGAAGGCCAGCACCGAGCCGTCCGGACCCGTCACCACGTCCTCGAAGCCCTCTCCGGGGTAGCCCGGGTAGAACAGCTCACCGAGCCTCTCGCCGGAGATGCCGTCGTAGATCAGGATGTCGGTGGTGGAGAGCAGGACGTAGACCCTGCCCTCCGGCCCGGCAGCCAGGGAGGTCATGTAGGTATGCTCGTCCTCGACCGTCCATTGGCTGACGTACTCCCCATCGGTGTCGAAGACCTGGACTCTCCCGGTTTCGTAGTCCCCTACATAGACGTAGTCGTCACCCTGAACGGCGATCGCCCTCGGGTCCATGAACCGCCCGGGACCGGGCCCCTCTCCGCCCAGCTCGAGCACCACGCTCACATCTCCCCGAGTGACCGAGTCGGCGACGCCGGACAGGACCTTCTCGCCCTGGTGTGAGATCAGGAAGACGACCACTCCGGCGACGGCTACCAGCAGCACCGCTGCGCCGACCATGGCGGAGGCGCAGCTCTTTCGGGCGGCTGTTGCGGCTTGGACCGTGCCGGTGGCCAGCTCCGTGTAGGTTTCGATGCCCTTGTCGTCCCTCTCGGCCTGCCGAAGCTCCTTCGGCACGATCACCACACTCCCGCAGTAGTTGCAGGTGATGGCCGAGTCGTTGCCGAAGTACTGGAGATCGGCACCGCATGAAGTGCACTTGAACTCGCGTGTCATCTATGGTCTCCTCGGGATGATGGCCCACCGATGGCCAATAATAGCCAAGCTCCGGAGCTTCCGACAGAAGGAGAAAGAAGACCGTTCCGGTCTGTCTGTGTGACCGCCCCCCTTGCAGGACTCCGCGCAGGTCTGCCGGGGAAGGTGCTTTCCCCTTGACGTCCAGCCGGTTTCAGGTATAGTGCCGGCTCAGATTCAGGTGTCTTGCGTCTGGGTCCGGCACGAGCTCCTATCAGAGACGCGTTCCCCCCAGTGCCAAGAGATTCTGATTCGTGCAGAAGCGGCCGAAAGGCCCGGCGGCCGGCGCCGTGAAAGCCGGGAACGGCTCCGGGCAACCGGAGCGCCGGGCTCAGCCCGGTTCTGGAGGGGCCCTAAGCCCCTGTGAGTAGGAGCGTGCCTTGACTAACAAGCTCTTTGTCGGTGGCCTGTCCTGGGGGACGACGGATGAGTCTCTTCGCGAGGCTTTCTCGGAGTTCGGTGAGATCAGGGAGGCCAGGGTCATCAAGGACCGGAACAGCGGCAGGTCGCGGGGCTTCGGCTTCGTAACCTTCGAGACGAAGGAGGATGCCGGCGCTGCTCTGGAGGCGATGAACGAGACCGAACTGGATGGCAGGACCATCCGGGTGGACTACGCCACCGAAAGGGAGCGCGAGAGAGAGCGCCCCAGGCGATAGAGCCGCATTCGGACGATGGAGGGCGACCGGCAACGGCCGCCCTCTGCAATTAGGGGGACACAACACTTATCTCGCCGAGGCTGTTCGGGCACGCCTGTCCCCGCGCACGACCCCGGGAATGGCAGTCTGTCGAGCCAGGCTGTCTCGTCATCGAGATAAGTGTTGTGTCCCCTTATCTCAGTGTCCCCTTATTCCAGGGGGCCGATTGCAGCTTCCACCGCCTCGAGGATCTCGCAGGACTCGACGACCTTCGCCATGACGGTGTGGTCAGGGAAGAGGGGCCTGTCCTCGCCGAGGTACGAGACGTACTTGCGGATGACGTCGTGGGCCACCCTGCTTCCCTCGCCCATCTTCTGAGCACGATGGTCCAGTCCGTCGGCCGCGGCTATGAACTCTATGCCCAGCACGCCGTGGGCGTTCTTCAGTATCTGCTCGTTCTTGATCGAGGTGTTCATGCCCATGCTGACGAAGTCCTCCTGGTCCGCAGCTGCGGGTATGGAGGCACAGGACGCCGGAGCGGAGAGCATCCTCTGCTCGACTATGAGCGAGCAGGCGGTGTACTGGCTCAGCATGTGGCCGCTGTAGAGGCCTGGCTTCTCGGCCAGGAACGGGGGAAGACCCTCGGATAGGGCCGGGTTCATGAGCCTGTTCAGCCTTCTCTCGGACATGACCGACACCATGGTGATGGCCACGCTCATCATGTCCATGGGAAGCGAGACCGGCGAGCCCTGGAAGTTGGCGCCGGTGAGCACCCTGTTCTCGTCCGGAAGGAAGATCGGGTTGTCGCCGACACCGTTGAGCTCGATCTCGACCTGTGACCTGGCCCAGGCCAGGGCATCGTGCGCCGCACCGAGCACCTGAGGCGTGCTCCGCATGGAGTAGGCATCCTGGACCCGCTTCTTCCTGGGCTCCAGCACTGCGCTTCCCTTGATGCACCTGTTGAGCGCCCTGGCCGTCCGGACCGCCCCGGGGAAACCCCGGACCTCGTGAAGCCTGACATCGTAGGGCTTCATGTTGGCGTTCAGGGCTTCGAGCGTCATGGCCGCGGCTATCTCGGCCTGCTTGATCCACCTGTTCATGTCGTAGAGGTGCAGGGCGTTCATCGCGTTGAGCAGGTTGGAGCCGTTGATTATCGCAAGTCCGTCCCTGGGCTTGAGCACGATGGGCTCGAGCCCCGCCCGCCTCAGAGCCTCCACGCCTGGCAGCAGCTCACCCTTGTACCACGCCTGGGCCTCGCCCATCATCACCAGGGCGATCTGCGACATGGGCGCGAGATCGCCCGATGCTCCCACGGACCCCTTCTGGCATACGAACGGGACGACGCCCCTGTTCAGCATGTCCACCATGAGCTTCGTTATCTCGAGCCTCATCGCTGACATCCCGTGGCAGTGCACGTTGATCCTGGAGGCCATGGCGGCCCTGACGTACTCCTGCGGAGCCGGGTCGCCGATGCCTGCGGCATGGTTGTAAACGAGGTACTTCTGGAACTGGCTGGCCTCCTCGTCCGTGAGGAGCGTCTCTGAGAACTCGCCTATGCCGGTGTTCACACCGTACATGACCTCGCGCGCCTCGAGCTTGCGCTCCAGCATCTTCCTGCACTCGACGATGCGCTGCTCTGCCTCAGGGCTGAGGCTGACCTCTTCGCCCTCTCTGGCGATCTTCACCAGCTTCTCGATGGTCAGGTTGGTTCCGTCGAGGATCAAGGTATGCCGTCCCTCCACTGGATCCTGTTGGTGACGATGGTCCGGGCCCGGCGGGCTCGTCCCCGGGGGCTCGATGTTCGTGCTTCTCGGAATGCCGGAGCTCCGGCTGTCCATGGAATCTGCTCGGCGTGAGTGCGCGGGGCAAGCCGGGAGGGGGTGCCGCTTCAGTGCCTCCGCTCTATCTCGAACTCGTAGTCCGCGTCGTAGCAGCGGACGTAGAGCATCTCCCCCTCATGCACCAGGTACTCGGGGGCGCTCCTGACGTCCACGCGGTCGTAGACCTCGCCGGTTCTGCGGTCCAGCAGGTAGACGTAGTCCGCCTCGTTTGTGAAGCCGTAGCCCGTCACGATGGTGTCGCCTATGACCAGGAAGTTCTCGCTGTTGGAGACGAGCGGCTGGCTTCTCCAGAGCACGCTCATGTCATCGAGGTCTATGGCGGTGATGCAGGCGTTGAGTCCACCGGAGCTCTCGGCGTAGGTCCTGTGGAAGTGGCTGACGTAGAGGATGCCGTTCCACTCCTCTGCCCATCTCACCGCCTGGAAGACGAACTCCGGATCCACGACGGCACCCGGCGCGTTGCCCCAGGACAGGAAGTCGACGGCCCACCTGGGCGATTCGCCCTCGTAGTCCCAGGAGACCAGCACCGTGGGATCCAGGACCACGCCGAACCTGTTGGGCGGCTGGCCGAACGTGGCAAGCAGAGTGTCCCAGCCATAGATGACCTGATAGAGGTAGAGGGTCCTGCCGTTGGCGACGATGCTCGATGGCACTTCCGGCGTCGGGACCTCGCCCCGGATTGCGTCGTTGACACCTCCGTTGTGGTAGGTCTCCGCCGGGTAGTAGTGCTCCCGGAACCAGGGCTCGTAGTCTATGACGTCGTTGCGGTCGAAGCCGACGACCTCCAGGGAGATCTGCTCGACTGCCTCGCCTTCCAGCGTGTACTGGAAGACCGGGTCCGGCGGCAGCTCGGCGTCGATCTCGACTGTCCTGGTCTTCTCGCCGGGGTGCGTTGCCTGCGCGACTGCGGCAACCAGCAGCAGTGCAACGACAGACTTCATGCTCATGCCTCTCCTCCTCGGGATGCGGCAGTGCTCCGCGATCAGTCGCTCAGATGCCCACCCCTACCCCCGCAGTGACCACCCAGTCGTGGTCCCTGTCGCCCCCGCCGATGTGCCTCAGCACGCCCAGAGAGGCGTTGACCAGGGGTACCCACATGATCCCGCGGATGCCGAGGTAGGTCTGACCGTTCTCCAGTTCGAACCAGGGATCGTTCCATGTGTGCAGCAGGGTGGCCACCGCGTCGAAACGGGCCAGGGGGACGAAGAAGAGGTTCAGGCCCGACGCAATCCCCAGGTTGACCGCTCCTCCCGAGATGCCCGGCTCCAGGGAAAAGACCCATCCGGTCTTCGTCCCGAAGAAGCTGAGCCATCCGACGGAGGTCATGCCTATTGCCAGGCTGCCCTTCTGGGGAGTGCAGAAGCTCGCGGATATCGTCGGCATGATGCCGTTCCGCGACAGACCGGAAGCATGCCCGGGGACACCGGCAGCTGCGGTGCCGCAGGTCAGCGCGAGGCAGAGGGACAGAGCCCGGAGGGGCTTCATGCCATGACCAGCCTCGCCGGATTGCGGGGGTCCAGCCTGAGGCTCACCGGGCTTCCGGGATGGAGCTGCTGCAGGTAGTCCTCGTCCACCTGCTGCATGTGCCTGACCTCGAAGGGCGGCCGACCAGGAGGATGGACCATGAGTGTGATCACCGCGACGGGGCTCTCGCCTCTGTAGATGCTCGACTTCCTTACGGACATGATCTCACCCGTGGACTCGATCCAGTCGCTTCCGGGCGTGGTTCTTCCGAGTAGCCTGTAGCGCAGGAAGGCGATCACCGGCAGATCGAGCAGCAGCGTGAAGGCCCCGACCCCGATGGCCAGCGGCCTCGCCGGTATTCCGTTGTCCGTGATCCGGTCCGGGATGAAGAAGAGCCCGGCGAGGATGAGCAGGGCTGGAAAGACGAGCATCAGGTAGAGGAACCTGCCCCTGTCGGCACGTACCGCCATCTCGCGCTCCTTCCCCTTCTGCCGGCGGGCTCCGCAGCGCATCATCCGGCAATATAGGGCCGCTTCGCAGTCCGGGGGATGGCAGCGGGCTTGGGAGCTGCCCTCGCCCGAGCTATCTTCGTGTTCCCGGGTTTCCCGGCTTCTCGTCACGGCTCCTCGAAAGGAGGGCCCATCAGGTGGCCGCCGTGATCGCCAGCATCGTCCCGGCTCTGATCGTGTCCGTCCTGAGCCTTGCAGTGCCGATCCCGGTCTCGCCGAGGCTGCTCATGTTCACGAGGGTGATCCTGTGCCGGGGGGAGCGGGTTTGATGAAGGTCGCTATATCGGAGTTCAGCTACCACAGGCGCGGGGAAAGGGGCCTCACGGTCCTCTGCGATCCGGGGGGGAGCAGCATGGTCACCGGCAGGGCCTTCCTCGTCCTCTGGTTCCTGCAGTTCCTGTGCCCGCTGCCGGTCGCCCTGCCCGTGGGGGCGCTACTCGCCTGAGGCGAGCGGAAGGATGCGTCTTCCATGATCGCCATCTTGCTGGTTCTTTCGATCACCGGTGTGAACGAAGCCGCTGCAGAGGTTGCCGGGATCTACGGAGAACCCGAGATATACCGGTTCTCACTGGGTGCCTACTGCGGCCAGGGAACGACCAACTTCGAGATCAAGATGCTGACCGTGGCCTATCTCGACTCCCTGGTGTCGGCCGTCGACAGCCTCTACCAGGAGCTGCGGCAGCTCTATTCCAGAGCGCCGGAGCTCCTGGACTGCCTCGACCGGTCGCACTCGGCCTTCCTCGAGTACAGCGAGGACTGGGCGAGGCTCTGCGAGGAGAGGGTCTGGTGGGACACCGAGGAGGGTGTCCGCTTCGACGGAACGGCGAGGGGCTACGAGTACGGGTACGTTCTTGCCACCTACCGCTGGCAGAAGATCGTGTCGTACACCCGGATGCTGAACGATGCACCGTTGGCGGACGGCAACTCCCCCGACGTCGGCATGCTCGGAGTGCAGGACATAGGGGGCTACTACCCATGAGAGCCGGGTCCTGTCTGGCGATGCTGTGCCTCGCGTGGGGGGCGCTGGCCGGATCGGGCTACTACGTGGAGGAGTGCAACGTCGCGGGACCCGTGCGCCTGGTCCACGAGAGCCAGCTCCTGGAGGAGTCCCCTGGAAGAGCGTTCAGGCCCGATTCCGTCACGCTGTGCCTGGTGACCGATGACGGGGACACCCTTGTCTACTCCGACACCGCCGGCATGGCGGAGTCCGGATTGGGCTCGATCAGCACCCTCGTCGACTGGCTTCCCCGGCAGAGACTCTGGGTCATCTGGAGGATGGAATGGGACTTCTCGGACTGGCTCCTGGTCAGCGGCAGGGACGGCAGAACCTGGCGCGCGATCGGCCGACCGGTCGCCAGCCCGAATGGGACCAGACTTCTGTGCGCGTACAGCGATCCGGAGACCGCTCACATGAACAGCGGCCTGGAGATCTGGAGGGTCGGTGAGGACGGCATTGTCCAGGAGTTCCTGGCCATAGAGGACCTCCGTGCTCCCACCGGCGCCAGATGGCTTAGCGACTCGCTGATCGCCTACGAGATGATGCTGCCTCGCGGTGCGGCTTCAGATGATCGTCGGGTCAGGGGAGAGCTCCGTCTCACATCGCGGGGGGCCTGGGAAACGTCGGAGGAAACGGTGAGCCCGTCCTCCGTGACCAGCCCGGTGGACTACGGCGACGGACCGGGCCTGGTGCTGGAATACCGCGAGGCCGAAGAACAGCTTCTCGAACATCCGGGCTGTGGAGCCTCCCGGCCTGGCCCGGACACGCTCTGCCTGGTCACTGCCGCAGGCGACACGCTCCTGTTCTGGGACCGGGATCCTATCGACCCGCCCGGCTTCGAGTGCCTCCATTGGCTGGTGGACTGGTTCCCGGAACAGGGCTTCTGGGCCGTGCGGCAGGTGGGTCCTGAGTGGCTGACCGTCATGCTGATAAGCTGCTCCACGGGGACCACTTCACCGCTGATATCCAGGCCTGTCCTCAGCCCGGGCGGCACCAGGCTGCTCTGTGCCTACCGGGACCTGATGGCGGGGTTCACCGACAACGGCGTGGAGATACTGAGGATCGAGGGAGACACCGTGGCGGTGGAGTTCTCGGATATCACCTGCGTCTGGGGCCCTTCGAGCGCCCGATGGTCCGGCGACTCACTAGTACTGCTCGACCTGGTCTTCTCTGGATGGAGCAACCACATGCTCAACCCGTGGTCCGTCCCGGGGCGCATCGAGCTGTGCGAGAACGGCAGGTGGGTGCTGACCCGAGAGGCTGGCGTCGACCGGTAGTCCCTTCTCCGGAAATGGAAGGGGCACGCCTTCGCGTGCCCCTTCCAGAGATACCGGTGTTACCTGAACTAGAGCGCGCAGAGAGCCGAAGTACCCTGCCAGGTGTCGCTCAGGCCTTCGTATTCACCGCTCCATATGTCGGTCTTCCAGAGCACGTCCTCCCAGACGCAGTAGACGTAGTTGCCCTTGGCCGTCATCTCGGTGGCTCCCTGGTAGCCTCCGCCGAGGTCCTCGTAGTCCCCGGTGTAGGGATCCACCTTGTAGAGCACGTCTCCCTGGATGACGAAGAAGTAGTCGGGGGTGGCGGCTGCAGCCGTGGTGCCGGCGTAGGTCGACGGAAGCGGGCTGTAGTCGCCGCTGACCGGATCCGTGCGGTAGAGCACGTCGTCCTGTATGACCATGAGGGCCCCGCCGGAGTACTCCAGGAACCGGGTTCCCTCGTAGTAGCCCGCAACCTCGTACCAGGAGCCGTCGACGGGGTCTATCTCGTAGATGACCCCGCCCTGGCAGGCGTAGAGCCAGCCGTTGCCGGCGCAGAGGGCCGTGGTGCCCGACCAGGTTTCGGAAAGGGCCTCCCAGGAGCCGTCGTAGGGGTCGACGACGTAGAGCACATCGCCCTGGATCACGAACAGCTCACCATCGAGAGCGACCATCAGCTCGGCGCCGGACCAGGTGTCGGACAGGGGCTCCCACTCACCGGTGTCACCGTCTGCCCAGTAGAGCATGTCCCCCTGGATCGCGTAGAGATCCGCAGCGAGAGCGGGGACAACCGCAAGAACGAGCAACGCGAGCACGAGCCTTCTCATTCGAGCCTCCTTCGAAAGGGACGTAGTTCAACTAATTCAACTTGTCTGACAATTTACTAGCACCATTGAGCCCATAATCAGCAGGCGAGTCCGGTTCACAGGCATGCCGGACCAGCAACATAGTGCAGATGGCTCGGGGCTACCAGAGCGGAACCTCTGTCTCCCGGTGAAGACCACTGGGCGGGTTCACCCGGAATCGACGGGGCAGCCACCCTTTGATCAGAATAGCTCCTGCGCAGCCCTGCGGCCACGGCCGGTGGCGCCTGGATGGGAAGAGCTTGTCAAGAACCGG
>JAFGKQ010000115.1 GCA_016928495.1 Candidatus Fermentibacterales bacterium | reverse complement strand
GAAAGACCTCCACCACGCCGGGGAAGACCCCGTAGGGCTCCGCCGAGCCGCCCCAGGAAGAATCCGCGTCGGCATCGACGAAGGCACACAGGGTATATCGTCCGGCGGGCACGCTCTCGAGCAGGAAGCCGGGCAGCAGGGACGCCTTCACCACGGCATAGAGGGGCTGCCCCGAGGAGCCGGCCGGAGCGGCCTGAACGGTGACATCGCGTCCCCCGGTCCATCCGGTGATCGTGCCCGAGACGGCTCCCGGCTCGACTCCCCATGCGGGGATGAAGAGCCACTGCTCCCCCTGCTCCATCGTATCGGCGAAAGCGCTCACGAGACCCGGGAGCAGATCGAACCGGTACTGCCTCTGGCCGAGAAGCTCGTGATCCGGGACGAAGCGGAAGCTGCGCGCATCCATCATCTCTATTGTCCCGGCGACATCGGCGGAATCCGCAACGCTGCTCAGCCGCCAGCGGGCCCGGAGCGAGTCGGGGTCCACCCAGTCGGTGAAGGTGATGTAGAAGGGCCCGGCCGCGGATACGTCGACCTGACCGCTGGCAGGGAAGTGAGAGGAGACCATGAGGCTCTCTCCGGGCATCTCCGTCGTGCCCTCCACACGGATGGAGTCCGCCGCCGTGGCGTTGCCGAGGAGGTCGGAGAAGTCGAGGGCCCTGACCAGTAGCTCCCGCTCACCGAGAGCCTCCTGTGTGGCCACCACGGCGCTGCTCGACTCCCTGCCCGCCCTCAGCCAGACTCCGAGAACCGCAACGCTCGCACCGCTGCTGTCGACGATCGCGAAGTGTCCCGGCGAACCGCTCTCCTCGCTCAGTTGCTCGGTGAAATCCACCCGCACGTGGTAGCCGTCCAGGGCTTCGGCATCCACGATCCCGGGGCCGATGGTATCGACTATGCTGAGCGAGAGATCGACCCTCAGCGTATCGGAGGGGCCGAGCACGACGAGAGTCTCGGCGCCTGCCTCCTGGTCGGGGCTCCACAGAAGGTCGAAGTCCCTGTCCTCGAAGCTCCTCACCAGCAGCTCCCCCTCTCCGAGCCAGGGCACGATCGCTCGTCCGAGGCTGTCGGGAGAGGTCACACGAAGGGGGGCTTCCTGCTCCTCCGAGTAGAGCTCGACCCTGCAGTGCTCCGAGACGCTGCCCGAGCCGTGCAGCGTCAGGCTCAGGTCCAGAGCGGCGGCGGGAACGGAGTCCGCTCTGGAGTACACGAGGGAGACCGGGGTCTCGATCCGGTTGCCGCGCCTGTCGGAGAGGGAGCCGGGAACCACGAGCACCAGTGTCGCGGCTTCGGGCAGCGGGGAATCGAGGGTGAGCACCATCCTGCTGCCTCTGACCGCGAGGCCGAAGCCAGGATCCGGGAACAGAGAGACCGACGCGGACGCCTTGTCCAGCCGTTCGCTCCACTCCAGCTCTATCCTGGACAGCTCCTCCAGGCCGGATCCCGATGCCGGCCTCGATTCCAGCAGGGAGGGTGGGTCCAGGTCCTCCGGGCCACCGGAGGGCGCCACGATTCTCGCGCAGGCGCCGGCCAGCAACAGCCCGGTGGCGACGAGCAGGGCCGGGAGTAACTGCCCGGGAGCACGGCGAGGAAAGTCAGGCATCGGACTCAGCTCCTTCCAGCCGCCTTGGCCTTTCGCATTCTCCTCGCGACCCGATAGCAGGAGGTTGCCTCGTCGTACCTCTTCTGCTTCTCCAGGACTATGGCCAGGTCTGCGACCACGTCCGGGTCGGAGGGCCTGAGATCTATAGCCGTTCTCAGGAAGCCCTCTGCCGAATCGAGACGACCGAGGAGGTTGCAGCAGCGACCGAGGTAGTGATAGGCGAGAGAGTGCTCGGGAGCGGCATCGGTCACTTCCTGCAGGGCCTCCACCGCGTTCTCGTACCTTCCTCTCTGCATCAGGGCAACACCCTTCAGGAAGAGGAGATCCCGCTCGTTGAGGTCACGGAGCACCGTCTCGTCCTCCTCCCAACTGCCGTCCCTGAGAGAGCGGCCGAGGGTCGTTATCATGGCTCTGAGGCGATCGAAGGCCTCACCTGACGGCTCCCTCTGTCCTTGCTTCTCGCCAGCCTCCGCGAGAGAGCCTTCTCCGGCCCCGTAGCCGGCCGAGGCTTCCCTCTCGGGAACCTCCTCCCCTCCCTCCGGCAGGCCCTCTTCGTCCATGAGATCCTGTATGTCCATGAGCAGTCGGGACCTGGCACCGGCTTCGGTCTGTCTTGCTGCCTGGCGCGCCGGCTGACGCTCGCCCGCGGACCGGCGCTGCGCTCCGTCACGGCCCTCCCTCGAGGAGACGGGAGCCTTCCGGTCGGAGAGGAAGCGCTCCATCTGCCTGCCAGTCAGGTTGTCCGCCATGAGCCTCTCGAACGCCTCCTGCCGGGCACCGGGATCGGTTATCCTGACCAGTGGCCTGAGCTGGAACTCGCTGACACCATCCTCGAGCAGGAGCCTCTTCTTCATGGGGTCGGGCAGCTTGAGCAGATTGAGCACCTGCGTGATCCTGGCCCTGGAGTAGCCGAGCATGTCGGCCAGCCGGCTCCTGTTGTCTACCAGGCCCTCGCTCAGGAGACCCTCGAAGAGCAGCGCCTCCTCGAGGCAGTTCCGCACCGTCCCGTGTGCCACGGGAATGTGCACCCTGCTTCGCACCACCAGGGCCCTCAGCGCCATCTTGCCCTGTCCCCTGGCCGACCAGACCGTCCTGTGGTGAACGAGCAGCGAGTACTTCTGATCGTCCGATCTCTCCACCAGCACCGGCGGAGGCTGCGGGCCGGAATCCTCCAGCTCGCCCGGATCCCAGCCATCTGGAGGCTCGTAGCCGTCGATTCTCTCGAGCCGCACTTCCTCGAGGGGCATGTGCTCCAGCAGCGACTCGTGCTCCTCAGGCATCACTCTCCCCCCTTCGAGTCGATTCATCCATACAGAAGCTTCCGGACCTCGCAGGGATCACTGCTACCGGTCCAGGAAACCTCCCCGATTCTCCTGAACATCCTGAGCTGCCTTCGAGTGAACCTCCAGGTGTTCACCACAATCGAGTCCCTTGCCTCCCGCATCGAGCACAGCCCGTCCATGTGGTCCATCAGCTCCGCATAGCCGATGGTGCATCCGAGGACCGAGTTGTCCCGGCCGTATCCCAGACCGCGGTAGAGGTGCTCGACCTCTTCCGGCAGTCCCGCCGCTATCATGGAGTCCACGCGGAGCTCTATGCTGCGCTTCAGATCGGCGTCCTCGGTCCGGAGCCCCACGAAGACCAGCTCAGGAGGCCTGCCTCCGCTCCAGAGGGACCCTTCGTTGCCACCGGACCTCAGGTCGGAGGCGCGCTGCCCGGTGAGCAGGGCGATCTCGAGGGCTCTCACGATCCTGACCAGGTCCCTGGGCGATCCGATCGCGGACATCGAGGCAGGATCGAGCACCGACAGGAAGCGCGCAAGCAGGCCGGGCTCCAGGGCTTCGGCCTCGCCGAGGCCGTTCCTCAGGGCCTCGTCCCTGCCGGGAAGCTCGTCGAGGCGACCGGCCAGAGCGAGGAGGTAGAGACCCGCCCCTCCCACGACCAGAGGCGCTCTCCGGTCCCCCAACATGGACTCGATCAGTGCGGAGGCCTGCCTTGCGAACCTCGCCGCCGAGAATGGCTCGGAGGGATCGGCCAGGTCTATCATGTGGTGCCTGACAGCCGCCCTGTCGGCCTTCGAGGGCTTGGCAGTGCCGATGTCCATCATGCGGTAGACCTGCCTCGAGTCTGCCGAGACTATCTCCAGAGGCCCGAGCTCCGCCATCCTCATAGCCAGGGCGCTCTTTCCCGAAGCCGTGCATCCCAGGAGCACGGGCACCCTGCGGCTCTCCGTGCTACCTTCCAAGCCTTCTCTCCAGCTCACTGAAGGGTATCTCCACGAGAGTCGGCCTCCCGTGCGGGCAGTGAAACGGGTCGGACGTGGCGAATAGCTGGTCCACGAGCAGCCTGCCCTCGTCGGGCGTCAGCCTTTCCCCCGCCTTGATCGCTCCGGCGCAGGCAAGGGCAGCAGCGACCATCTCCGACTCGGGCAGGCTCGCCGTCTCCGGGTCCCTCAGCTCACGGAAGAAGCTCCTGAAGGCACCAGAGGCGTTCCTGCAGCCTGCCGGGACGGAGCAGATGGAGACCGTTCCCGGGTCCTCGCCCGAGACCTCGAAATCGAAGCCCGCTCTCCTGAGGAAGTCGGAGTTGGCATCCAGGCTTTCCAGCTCGTCCGGATCGAGCCGCAGGACGTCCGGCAGAAGCAGCGTCTGATGACCGTGGAAGCGGTCGCCTTCCCGCAGCAGAAGAAGGAAGCGCTCGAAGAGCACCCTCTCGTGGGCGGCGTGCTGATCGAGCACCACGAGGGCGTCCTGCGTCGAGGAGACCAGGAACATGGATCCGATCTGCATCAGCTCGAACTTCCGCATGCCGACGCTGTCGGCTCCCGCGGGAGCCTGGATCTCCAGGGCGGTCTGGATGGCGCTCTCGGTTGCGCTGGCACGGGGAGCCG
>JAFGKQ010000114.1 GCA_016928495.1 Candidatus Fermentibacterales bacterium | reverse complement strand
CGGCCCCTCCGGCAACCCGCGCCTGGCTCCGCCGAGCACGGACTCCCTCTCGGTGAGCCACTCGGCTACGATGCCGAAGACTGTGAGGGGCACGAGAACAGCAAGCGACGGCAGAAGCCGGGACACGACACCGCTCAGGCCTCCCCCGGAGCGTATCAGAAAGGAGAGCACCTCGCAGAGCCCGACGCAGAGCCCGGCTATCGCGGCGGGACCGGCCACGCTGGGAAGAGCCATCCAGAGCAGGAGCAACGGATAGGCGATCATGCCCGGCCCGTGGAAGCCCCCGCTCATCTGCACGCCGACGAGGGTCAACGCGGCGCACCAGAGCAGGACAAGGGCCCCCACTGATCCCGGTCTCCTCCAGAAGAAGACGGCCATGGAAGCGGCAAGGCACAGGAACCCGATCCCGACTGCGGCCGCCACCGGGTCCTCCGACGGACTCTTGTAGAACGAGCCCGTCAGAGTGGATATGACGACGACGGATACTCCGATATAGCCGAGGAGTCTGAGGCTCTTCATCCGGTGCGGACCCTTCAGGCGCGGCGGTGTCTTGACGCCCAATATGCCCCAGGAGCCCCCGGCGGGTCCAGAAGCGCACTTGACGACGGAGCAGGCTCTGGGCATTAATGCACTGCTTACCGTCAGGCGACTCATCGCTTCCCGGCATCACAACGAGAAGGCTGCCAAGAGCGTCGGTTTGAAACCCCATAGGAACACGAGGAGAAATGTCTGATAAGTCACTGGGCGGGCTATCCCTGTCCGAGTTGCAGGAGAAGACACTCGTCGAGCTGCAGTCTCTCGCCAAGTCCGCGGGACTGAAACGCGTAACCGGCCTTCGCAAGAGGGATCTGGTAGAGAAGCTCCTCGAGGACCAGACGGCACGCAACGGCCTCGAGTATTCCTCGGGAGTTCTCGAGATACTCTCCGAGGGATACGGGTTCCTGAGGTCCAGCACTTCGAACTACCTTCCTGGCCCCAACGACATCTACGTCTCCCCCTCCCAGATAAAGAGGTTCGGGCTCAGGACCGGCGACACGGTAGCCGGCCAGGTCAGGAGACCCAAGGAGGGAGAGAAGTACTTCGCGCTGCTGCGTGTCGAGTCCGTCAACTTCATCGGTCCGGAGCTGGCCAGGAAGCGCCAGAACTTCGACGATCTCACGCCCTACTTCCCGGACCGCAAGTTCGATCTCGAGGCTGATCCGGAGGAGATGTCCGGCCGCATCATGGACCTGCTCACGCCAATGGGGATGGGCCAGAGAGCGCTGATCGTCTCACCTCCCAGGGCAGGCAAGACCATCCTGCTGCAGCACATAGCCAACAGCATATCGGCCAACAGCCCGGAGGCGTTCCTGATCGTGCTGCTCATCGACGAGCGTCCGGAAGAGGTCACGGACATGAAGAGACACGTCAGGGGCGAGGTGATCAGCTCTACCTTCGACGAGGCGCCGAAGCGCCATGTCCAGGTGGCCGACATCGTGCTGGAAAAGGCCAAGCGCCTGGTCGAGAGCAGCCATGACGTCGTCATACTACTCGACTCCATCACCAGACTGGCAAGGGCCAACAACCAGGTCGTTCCCCACTCGGGCAAGATCCTGTCCGGCGGAGTGGACTCGAACGCCCTGCAGCGCCCGAAGAGGTTCTTCGGCGCCGCGAGGAACGTCGAGGAGGGCGGAAGCCTCACCATCATCGGGACAGCCCTGATAGACACGGGCAGCAGGATGGACGAGGTCATCTTCGAGGAGTTCAAGGGCACGGGCAACAGCGAGATAGTGCTCGACCGAAGACTGGCCGACAGAAGGGTGTTCCCGGCGATAGACATCACCAAGTCCGGCACCCGCAAGGAGGAGCTGCTGCTGGAACCCGGTGTTCTGAGCAGGGTTTGGATCATGCGCAAGATCCTCGTAGATTTGAACCCCGTCGAGGCGATGGAGCTCCTGAAGAAGAGGCTCTCGCAGTACAGCTCCAATGCTCAGTTCCTCGAGGCCATGTCCGACATGTCAGAGGCATGAACAGAGAAGCTCACGGAGGCATGCAGTGAAGAAAGGCATTCATCCCGACTACAGGGAGGTCACCTTCACCTGTGCGTGCGGGTTCACCGTGAAGACGAGGTCCACGGCGGGGGACCGGATGTTCGACATCTGCTCGAACTGCCATCCCCTCTACACCGGGCGCCAGAAGCTCGTCGACACCGCGGGAAGAGTGGACCGGTACAGGAAGAAGTACGGCCAGGGCACTACCCGGAAATCGGACTAGCGATCGCACAGAACCTCGAGGGAAGCACCGCCGGGTGCTTCCCTCTTGTCGTCCTGTGGCAGCATTCCGGCAGCGGTCGCTGACCAGGGAACGGAGCAGTCACCAGATGGCTGATGGTCCCAGGAAAGCCCCTATCGAAGGTGTTGGCGGCCAGGCAGTGATCGAGGGCGTGATGATGAAGTCCCCGGTCGGCGCGGCGGTCGCTTCGAGGCTCCCGGGGGGCGGCATAGTCGCCAGGAGACTCGACATGCGCCTTCTCTCGGACAGGGGGCCCATCTGGAGCAAGCCGGTGTTCAGAGGCGCGGCCACCCTGGTGGACACGCTCATGCTTGGCATGAAAGCTCTGGAATGGTCGGCATCCCGGCAGGAGAAGCCCGATCCGGAGGCAGGGCCCCGGAAGCAGACCGGGAGAAGCGGCATGGGCGCGGGCGCCAGCATGGGCGTGGCGTTCCTCGTGGCCGTTGTCGTGTTCGTCTGGCTTCCGCTTCAGTTGTCCCGCTGGCTCATGCCGGACACTGGATCACAGGTGCTCCTCCACCTGCTCGCGGGCCTGTTCAGGATCGTCTTCTTCGTCGCCTACCTCGCCCTGATATCGCTGATGAAGGATGTCAGAAGGGTGTTCGTG
This sequence comes from Candidatus Fermentibacterales bacterium, assembly GCA_016928495.1. Taxonomy (GTDB): domain Bacteria; phylum Fermentibacterota; class Fermentibacteria; order Fermentibacterales; family JAFGKQ01; genus JAFGKQ01. The sequence goes on along the minus strand of JAFGKQ010000114.1, from coordinate 1,216 downwards.
TACCACGGCGCCGAGCATCAGTGCATTCATGCCTACGAGCGGGGCGGCCTGCCCGTCAGTCCCGAGGAGGCCTCGCGGCAGAGCCCCCTTCATCAGAGGTGCGGGACGAGCTTCCTTCTCCTGCTCGTGATCGTCACGGTCCTTCTCTACGCGATCATAGACACCATCGTTATCCTGGTTACGGGAACCGACTTCAGCCCGGCCATGAGGATCGTCTACCACCTTCCGCTGATACCCCCGGTCATAGGCATCAGCTACGAGGTCCTCAGGGCCGCCGACAGGCATCTCGAGACTTCGACGCTGGCAAGAATGCTGTCCGTCCCCGGCATGTTCCTGCAGAGGATGACAACCAGGAGGGCCGGACCGGAGGAAGCCGAGGTGGCCATCGCTGCGCTCAGGCTGGCTCTTGACGAGGATCCCGGAGACCACGTCCTTGTCGAACGGGAAGAGGTCTCCGAGGCCCGGGTATCGCTGGAGGGAGCGGGGGATTGAACATCGCCCGGGAGATGAGCGGCGTCGAGGCCAGGCTGGCACGGATAGACGAGGAGCTGTGCGACCAGAAGGCCCTCAGGAACCCGCGTCGCCTTCGGGAGCTTGCCTCCGAGAGAGCGGGGCTGGTCCGAATAGCGGATGCGCTCCAGTTGCTCGTTCAGACGCAGGAAGAGCTCTCCGAGATGGAGGAGGCCCGCTCGAGCGGTGACCCGGATCTGGTCCAGATCGCGGAGGAGGAGACCCCCGGTCTGCTCGAGAAGCACGATAGCCTGGAGCGGGAGCTCAGGGTCCTTCTGCTTCCGCGCGATCCCAATGACGACAGGGACGTGATAGTCGAGATCCGCTCGGGCACCGGGGGTGAGGAGGCTTCCCTCTTCGTTGCGGACGTATTCAGGATGTACTCCGGCTATGCCTCGAGGAAGGGCTGGCAGGTCGAGGTCCTCAACAACAGGGAGTCGGAGAGGGGCGGCTTCAAGGAGATAGTCTTCTCGGTCCGGGGAGAGGGCGCCTATAGCAGACTGAAGTACGAGGCCGGCGTTCACAGGGTCCAGCGGGTGCCCGAGACGGAGGCCTCGGGCAGGATACACACCTCGGCCTGTACCGTGGCCGTTCTTCCCGAGGCTGACGAGGTCGAGGTGGACTTGCGGCCCGAGGATCTCAGGATCGACGTCTACAGGGCAACGGGACCCGGCGGGCAGAGCGTGAACACGACGGACTCCGCGGT